>JAIRLF010000303.1 GCA_031259655.1 Prevotellaceae bacterium | reverse complement strand
TCTACCGTCCTATAATTCGTCGTCTTCGTATGGCATGCGAAAGTGAAGAGATTCAAATTGAAATGGAGATGGAAGATGATTACATGCAAGAACTTATGGATAAAGAACGACTTATTGCTCAAAAAGACGAAGAAAATAAAATGCAAAAGGAAAAGATTAAAGAAAAAAACAAAATAATCAAAGAAAAAGACAAAGCGCTCGAAGAAAAAAATAAAGCACTCGAAGAAAAAAACAAAGCGCTCGAAGAAAAAGACAAAGCGCTCGAAGAACAAAACAAAATAATCGAAGAACAAAAAGCACTAATTGAAGAATTAAAAAAAACAAAAAACAATTGATGAAACACTTGTAGCGCCTTAAAATTCGGTTTATATCACAAATAAATATTATCTTTGCGCCTTTAATTGTAAAACGATATTATCATGGGAAGATATTTAGACCCGAAGAATAACACACTGTTTAGAAGCATTTTTAGAGAACGTCTCGAATCGTCGCACAGTTTTTTTGACGTCATAATGCCGTTTGAGGAAGTTCGATTAAAGGAAAACGAATATATAGAATTGTGTCGGATTGGGAACAAATGAGAGTTTTTATAAAATATTTCTATAACATTATTGCGTGGACAATATTTATAATTGACGCCGTCGTATTGATGATAATCAATCTGATTGTGTTTGCAATCACTTATCCTTTCGACACGAAACGAAAAGTCATTCACGCATTTTCGTACTATTGGGGGCTGCATTATTTGTGGCTTAATCCGTTATGGAAAATAGAATACGAATGTCGGGCAAACATCGACACAAAAAAATCGTATGTCATAGTTAGCAATCATCAGTCGATGTTCGACATTTGCTTGATATACAAAATCCCGTTAATATTCAAGTGGGTATCGAAAAAAGAAGTCTTTAAAATCCCGTTTGTCGGGTGGTTGCTGAAGTTGCATGGCGACATCATGATAAAACGCGGCACAACACAAAGCGCTAAGGAGATGCTGAAAAAATCCGCAGAATGGATAAACAAAGGGTGCAGCATTTCAATCTTTCCGGAAGGGACTCGTTCTATCGACGGCAGGGTTCACGATTTCAAAGAAGGCGCTTTTATGATTGCGAAATTGAACAAACTCCCTGTTTTGCCTGTCGTTGTCGAAGGCACGCGGAAAGTTTTACCGACAGGCAGCGTCCTTTTTGGCGGATGCGCAACAGCACGGATACACGTCTTGCCCGAAATCAGCGCCGAAACCGTTACTTCGCTTAAAACGCGCGACTTGTCCGACTTGCTGCATAAAATCATACTGGAAGAACATAAACGCATGGCGCCCGAACGATATTCCGGCAATGGCGAACACGAATAACTCATTGAAACCAGCCAATATCAATCATGAGTAAACCGGTTCAGTTAGACTTGTTCAAAGATTCACAGGCAATCGACGCTAATGCTGTAGTAGCTACAAACTCGGTTCAATTAGACCTGTTCAAAGATTTACCCGCAAACAGTCCCGTCAACGAAACTCCTTCACCAAAGCATAATGCATTAACGGTTTACAGAGCTTCGGCAGGTTCGGGAAAAACCTATACGCTGACTTTTGAATATCTGAAACAGGCTCTTTCCGACGGATACAATACGAACAAATTCCGGACAATCCTTGCTGTAACTTTCACAAACAAAGCTACAGACGAAATGAAAATCCGGATTCTAACCACGCTGAACAACATCGTCAACGACCGCGACTACACTGTTCGCGATTCGTTGTGTCGCGAACTGAATATCGACAAATATACCTTAAAAGACAGAGCGAAAAGAGTTCAACAGGCAATTTTGCACAATTATTCCAACTTTTCGATTTCTACTATCGACAAGTTTTTCCAGAAAATCGTCCATGCTTTTGTGAGGGAGGCGGGTTTGCACCCGGGTTTCAGGCTCGAATTAGACCACGACCGTTTGATGGACGAGGCTGTCGACCGTATGATGCTGAACCTCCACACGAAAAAATTTCTGTACACCCAGATGTCGAACATCATCGACGAACAAATGGAAAAAGGACGCGCCTGGGATATCCGGAAAACACTGAAAGACAAAGGTGGCGAAGTGCTGAAAGAGCAGTTCCGGGCTTTGGGATACAGTTTTCGTTCGAAAATAAACGACTCGGAGTTTATAGAAAATTTCGAAGCCGTAATCGGTAAAATCATAAACGATTTCGAAAACCACCTCGCTTCGTTAGCCCGTTCAGCGATTTCGATTATTGACAGTTACGATTTGCAAAAATCTAACTTCTATTACGGGAAAAACGGTCCTGTCAATTATTTCTATAAACTGCAAAAAGGCAACTACGAAATTCCCGGCAAATGGGTCTATAAAATATTGGAAAACAACGATGATGAAGCGTGGTGCGGAGGAAATGTCTCAGAAATCGTAAAAAACGATATTCAACAAATATCCGGAACTTTGACCCTGTTACTGGAAAAGGCGGTAACCTTCTACGAAGAAAAACACCGTCAATACTTTACTGCGGTATGTATAAGAAAGGCTATGGGGCATCTCAAGTTTTTTGCCGAAATCGAAACAAATATACGCGAAATAGCAAACGACGAAAACCTTATGCCTATCAGCGAAACCGTTCATTTACTCAGTAAACTGGTAAACGAAAGCGACAGCCCGTTTATTTACGAAATGACAGGCTCGCGATACGATGTGTTCATGATTGACGAATTTCAGGATACTTCGGAAGCTCAATGGCAAAATTTCAAGCCTCTGCTGAAAAACAGCCTGTCCGAAGGAAAAGATTCTCTCATCGTTGGAGACGTCAAACAGTCGATATATCGTTGGAGAAACGGCGACTGGCGAATCCTTGCGAATAAGATATTCAACGAATTCGGCAATTTCGCTATAAACGAGAAAAATTTGGATACAAATTGGCGAAGTTTTCCCAATATTGTAGAGTTCAACAATGCTTTGTTCTCCGCTTTGCCTGCTTATGTCGAAAAGAAATTTGCGGAAGATTTTGAATTGCCGAATGCCGATTTCGAAATAGATATACTGAGCTCCGCATATAAAAATGCGGAACAGAAAGTCGCCGAAGCCAACAGAAACAAAAGCGGTTATGTTTCCATTTCGCTGTTCAGAGACGAAAAAAACGAACAGGAGGTAAAAATCAAAGCAAACGACAAAATCCTGAAACAGCTGCCGGAGCTAATCGCCGGTATACAGGACAGAGGCTACAAAGCAAAAGATATAGCAATATTAGTGCGCAAAACCGGCGAAGGACAGGCTATAAGCGACTGTTTACTGAATCACAAAAGAACTTCGGGCGACGCCAAACACTGTTTCGACATCGTGTCGAAAGATGCTTTGTTTATAAAAAACTCGGCGACCGCAGAGTTTATCATCTCGCTCTTGAGAACGGTCGTTAATCCTGATGACAAGATAAATAACGCTTCGATAAATTATTTTATGAACAGAAACTGTCCCGATTTCAAATGGAACGGTTCGGACGTTTTAGACGACGAGGTGAAAGAAAAACTTTCGGGATTGAGTTCCCTGTCCTTGCCGGAGGTTTTCGAACGTCTGGTGCGAGCGTTCGATTTAGGCGGCAATCCTGTTGATTTGCCTTATATCCAGGAATTACACGACATGCTCATCTCGTTTTCGAACAACGAAATATCGGATATCCCGTCTTTTATCGAACATTGGGACGACAATAGCGATAAAAAGAGCCTTTCGGAAGGACAAACTCCGGACGCAATCAATATCACTACCATACACAGGGCTAAAGGTCTTGAATATCCGGTCGTTATTCTTCCTTTTTGCAATTGGGAAATGAAACCTTCGTATCGCGATACAATTTGGGTCGCTCCCACAAACGAACCGTTCAATCAGTTGCCTCATGTCTTGCTAAACTATAGCAATGCAATGCAAAACAGCTATTTCGATAACGAATATTATTACGAAACTATACAGTCGCTGGTCGATAACCTGAATCTTATGTATGTCGCTTTTACGAGGGCAAAAGAAGAATTATACATTATGCTGCCTTTGCCACAGTTGCCGAAAAGTCAAAATACCGAGCCGGACGATATTCGCAAAGTTTCGTCCGTATTATCGACTTTCCTGAAAAGTAATCCGAACTTTCTGCACGGCAAATTAAAGGTTAAACGGTTGACCGGCGACGATTTGCTTTATGCGTCAGGCGAACAGCAACGTAACCGCGAAAGCAGAGAAGACGAGAAATTCACTGGAATATTTGTGACGAATTACACTTCGTCCGCTTTCGATAAAAAATTGAGATTAAAGTACGAATCCGAAGATTATTTTCCCGAACAGGGCGCGCCATTGCAATCAAAAAACTACGGGATTCTGATGCACAAGGCGTTTTCGCTTATCCGCTCGGCGAAAGACGCTCCCGCAGCCATCGAACGTATCGAAAAAGACGGATTGATTAAACGGGAACATGTTCCCGAACTCAAAACACGTGTCGAAAAGGCTTTGCGCTTTGCGGAAAAATGGTTCGCCGACGACAATGTGTACAAGATTATTACCGAAAAATCCTTACTCCTGCCGGCTTCAATGAATAAAGGCGCAAGCCGCAGACCCGACAGAATAATGTTGTCGAAACACGAAACTCTAATCGTCGATTACAAATTCGGCGTCCTGAAAAAGGATTCTCACATAACACAGGTGAAAAATTATGTGCAACTGCTCGAAACAATGAAATATCCCGACGTAAAAGGCTATGTGTGGTACGTGGATATGGATTCGATTGTAGAAGTGAACTGATGTCTACTCTACTCTACTCTTAACTCCTATGTAACTTAATTGTATCATATTGACATACAGACATAAACAATGGTCATTAAGTACTTAGCGCGACGTAATTTTGTGCGCAACAAAAAGGGCTGAAAGCCCTAAATAAACTAGCACTGGGCAACGCCCTGTGAAACGAATCACCTCGCCTCCCGTAAGCCCTGAAAGGGCGCAATCTGTCGATTAATAATTGATTACGCCCTTTCAGGGCTTGCCGTTTGGGGACAATCCTTTTTCGCAGGGCGTTGCCGGCGTTGCCCTGCGCTATTGATTGTAAGGCTTTGACTACGTCGATTTAAAAATTCAGCACTTTTATAATGACGCTTTTTGCAAACAATA
>JAIRLF010000299.1 GCA_031259655.1 Prevotellaceae bacterium | reverse complement strand
TAAATGAATACGAAAACTCGCCGCCGACAAATTCGTCGTGGAGGTTTTTCATGAACTCGATAACCTCCTGTCGTCGTCTGGGGGCGAATGAGGCGATTACAGGAAAGGATTCGTGCGCTGAGTTGAAATGAAAGACGGTCGGCGTCGTTTGTTTAGACAAATGTTCGGCGTCGAAATCCTTCACCACGCCGACGATACGATAAGGCGGATTTGTTCCCGCTTCGTCGGGATTAGTCGCTCGCCATATACGCCGGAAGGGTTGCAGTCCTGCATTGCGCCAGTCGTCGATGTTGAACTGTTTGAGAACGCTTTCGGTTACAATGAGATTGTATGTGCGAAGATTGTCGATTTCGTTGTCCCACAGTCTGCCGGCGAGCAGTTCGATATCGAACATTTTCAGCCATGTTTCGTCCACGAACATGAGGTTTACGGATTGCAATTCGCTGACGGCGGTTTTGAACTCGAAATTTCCTCGCCCTTTGAACGGGAACGAGCCGAAACTCCAGCTTTCAAGCGCTGTCGATGCGTTGAGTTTTTGTCGCAATACATCGCCTGTTTCTTTGAGTTTGTTTAGAGCGGCGTTATATTCTTCTTTGGGGAGGGTGTACCACAGTGCGTTCGAAAATTCGAGGAACGGGACGCTGATAATGTTTTTCGTACGAAATCCGAGGTCTTTGTTGAGCATGAAATACAGTTGTTTGACAAAGAACAGAGAAACAACAATCAGTCCCATAGTCATGAAATATTGGAATGCGAGGAAGAAATTTCTCGAAAGAAGCGATTTCCGTCCGGCGCCGACAGCGCGCAACGAGCGTACAGGCACGGAATACCTGTAACGCAGATATGGCGCGAGGCTTACCGCCACCGGAAGCGCAAGAATCAGTACCGACGCAAGCCACAGGTCGAACCCGTAAGCGGGATACTGCCGGATGCCAAGAACGTTCTCGACAAAGGGATGCGCAGACATGGCTATCCAAAATGCAAGGACTAACGAGACCGCTACTATCAACAGGTTTTCGAAAAACAGCTGCGTGAATATCCTGAATCCGCTTGCTCCGAATATCTTTTTCAAGCCGAGTTCCTTGTTGCGCCGCATCATCACGACGGCGTTGATGTTGATATAATTTACAAGTCCCGTGAGCAGCAGCAAAATCCCGATACACGACAGGATAAAGACGTATGCAAGATTGCCGCGCGAAAATATGCCGTCGCTTACAGTCTTGTCGAAATAGATGTCTTTGTACGGGAAAATCCGGTAACGGATTTCGTATCCCGCCGGAGTTTTTGCGACAGGCGCATCGTATTGCCGGTTGATGTCACGGTAATCGACGTTCGGGGACAGCAGCATCAGGCTGCAAGAGCCGAAACTTCCGGGTTCGAGCAGTTTGCCCGTGAGTATGTCGAACGACAACATGCTTTTGCCCGGTGGAGTACGGATAATTCCCGCAACGGTCAGCATCTTGCCGAAAGCGGGGTAGAGGAAAGTTTTCCCGACGGGATTCTCTTCGCCGAAAATCTTTGCGGCGAACGTTTCCGTGAGAAAAGCGTCTTCGGGACGACGGATGTTTGTTGCGCCCGTCAACACGGTATAATCGAAGATTTGCAGGAACCCGCTGTCAATCATAAACAGTTCGGCGTGGTAGCTCGTGTTCTCAACAACGATATCGTCGTGGGCAGGAACAAACGAGGTGTAATTTTCTATGCCCGGATGATTGAAAATATTTTGTTCGTAAAGAAAACCTGCAAATCCCCATCTTCCCGGACTGTTGGAAATCTCCTGCGTTGTAACGAAAATCCTGTCCATCTTCGTATTGAATCTGTCCACAGTCAGTTCGCTGTAGACGTAACGCGCAATGATAACCAGGCATGTCAGGCTCAGCGCAAGCCCCAAAAGGTTGATTGTCGAATACAACCTGTAATGCATCAATGTGCGTAATGATAACTTTAACATATCTTTTTTTATTTTTTATTTTATACAATCTAAAATCTACTTAATCGCCTTAATCGGATTTTCGCGACTTGTTCTGTACACCTTTCTGCCGATGCAAGCTATAATCGTTGCAAACAGCAGCAGCACGACAGCAACATAAATCCATGCATCGATTTCGGTTTGTTTGATATACTGTTCTATCCACCGTCGCATGACTAAGTATCCGGCAGGGAACGCCACCACTGCGCCCGCTATCAGCAAGAGCGAATATTCGCGGATATACATTTCGAGAATATCAAGTATCGTAGCGCCGTTGATTTTGCGGATAGCAATTTCCTTGCGGCGTTTTTCGCACGATAGCGACACCATCGAAAACAGCCCGAAAATCGAAATCACTACACATACCAGCGACACAAACGACAACAGCGTAATCATCGAAGTCTCCGATTTGACGTATGTTGCATATTCTTCTTCGGCGTTTTCGATTTTCGGCGGGAAACTGGGATATATCTCTTTCAGTATAGCCTCTATCTTCGGTTTACACGATTGCCACATTCCTTCGCGATATTTGACAATGTAATTTTTGCACGAAAAGTCTACGTACGGATAATTCATCAACTTATTCACATCGCCGGCAATCATTGGTCGCACAGGTACGGTAGGCAACAGGTTGTAAACGTCCTGCAACACTCCCGCCACGACGAAATTGATGCCACTATGCACTTTTATCGTCTTGCCGGTCGATTTGTTCCAGCCGAACATACGTGCGGCAGCCTCATTAATCCACACCTTTCCGGCTTCGGGATGTTCGCCGGCGGGCATCTCGCCCTCAAGAAGACGAAGCGAATAAAAATCAATTTTCGCTTTACTGATATCAAGGACGTCCATTCGCATTTCCCTGTCCTGCTCGACCGTCACGCCGTCGTATTCCTTGACTAAGGTGCCGGAAGACCGAATTTTGTTCGGCATCAACGGACGGCTGCCATAAATGATATCGGTGATTTCGGGGATTTCCCGCAGTTTATCTCCCAACATTTTATTTTCGGAATTAGTCAGGATATTCGCCGTATTCCGGAAATCGAAACCGAGGTCGGTGTTTCGCATGAACCGGATTTGCTTTATCATCACTATCGAACAAAAGATGAATATTATACTGATGATTAACTGAAACGCTATCGAAGTTTTATGCGAAAAACTTCCGCTTCGTTTCCGGAGCGACATTTGCAGCGTCTTGCGACGGAACAGTGTCAGCAACACCGCATACATGGCAAGCGACACCATCGTTATAAACGCCGCATATACGCACAATTCGACAGTGATGCTCGACACGGGCAGATACACGTTCGACAATTCGCGGAAATACGGAAGAATTAGCTGTATCAGCTCCAGCGCAACAAGAAACGACATCGCCAGCATCATCAAAAACTCAATGCTCAGAAGCGCAAAGATTTTCCATTTCGTCGCTCCGAACACCGTGCGCAATGCAAACTCGTGTTCGCGGATACGAAACCTCGTTGTGTAAAGCGTCAGGGTGTTGAACAGCGAACATATCACTACCAGCGCGCCTGTCACAACAAAGATGATAACGTAGCTGTATTTCACTTCGACCTCGTTTAATGGATGCTCGTAACGAAGTGAAGTAATTGGAGTGATGACGATTTTTTCGTACGCAGCGCCATCTTTTTCGATTTTCGCCTCGTAGAGTTTTCCGGCAAACGCTTTGGCGTCGATATTGTCTTTCAGTTTGATGTAAGTTTGCCAGCCTTGAGCATTCCAATGAGCAAATGCCGGATTGGCGGTGATAATGTCGAACAGGACATTGCTGTGTTTCGACCATCCCGTCACAACAGCGCCTACGGTTCGCTCCACGCCGAACATCGTCAAAGTTTTACCCAGCGGGTCGTCGTTGCCGAAAAGTTTTTGCGCCTGTTCGAGGGTAACGGCTACTTCGCTCGACTCCTGATTGACAAAGTTCATGCTTCCGGCAACTAATCTCACTCCAAAAAAACGCATGAAACTCGAATCCGCCATCAAATTATGAACCTCATATTCGACGTCTTCGAATATCATTGTAGTTTTAGAAGAACGACTGCCCATCATCGCGTTGCACGCTTCGTCGACTTCGGGATAAGTTGTCTGCAAGTACTCCGCCAAAGGATACGGCGAAAAATTGTTGATGTTCGAATAATTGAACGCCCCGCCATCCGGTATTTCGTTGCGGACGATAAATATTCGTTCGGCGTCCCTGTGAAAATTGTCATACGACATTTCATACCGGAGCCATAATACGGCAAGAGCAAAACATATAAATCCTACCGCCAAGCCAACAACGCTCACAAGCGTCTGACTTTTGTATTTCCACAAATTGCGGAACGATACTTTTAAATAATGTTTTATCATAACTATAAAATTAAAAACTATAAAATTCAGAACTCCAATACTACCCCCATTTATAGATAAAAAAAACACTCTTGTTCGCAAAGAAAAAAAGCAACAAATTCAGAACTCAACAGAATTTCTCCACATAAAATGGAGAACAATCGC
>JAIRLF010000267.1 GCA_031259655.1 Prevotellaceae bacterium | reverse complement strand
GACTACGGACGGCTGCAACGCCTCGTGCAAAACGATAAAAACAGAGAAACGCTTATCCGGATTGTGAAAGAAGACGGCGTTGTTTCCGAGATCCTGCAAAAGTTCTCCATCGACATGTTGAGCGATGACAGTTACTTTGTTTCCCTGCTGTTTTATATGGGATTACTTACAATTAAAGAGCCTCATTTCTTTCAGTTGAAACTCGGTATTCCAAACTATTCCATCCGGACGATTTATTGGGAGTACATCATGAAACTGACTCGGGAAAATTCTCCTGATATGAGCATTGAATCCCTCCCTTTGACGGAAGCCATTTATGCCATGGCAATGGAAGGCGACATTGAACGTTTCATCTCTTATGTGTCGCAAAACGCATTCGGCAAGTTATCCGACCACGACCTGCAACGCTTCGACGAGAAATACATTCAGATTCTGCTGTTGGCTTACCTGTTTATGAGCAAGATATACATCCCGATGAGCGAATACGAAGCCGTTCCCGGAAGGACGGATATTTTCCTGCAACGCAATCCGCTGTTGCCTCAAGTGAAATACGAATGGATTTTTGAACTGAAATATTGTAAATCGGGAGTCTCGAACGCCGAAATAACCGACAAGCGAAACGAAGGGTTGGAACAAATCAGTCAATACCTCCGGTCACACCGTTTGAAAGACCGTACCGACTTGAGAGCCGCGGTAATTGTCTTTACCGGAAAAAATAAATTTGAAATCACAGAACGATCTTGTCTGAATGTAATTCCATAATCATAAAAAATGCCATTAAACATTCCTCATAACTTACCTGCGGTAGAGATACTTAAACAAGAGAATATTTTTGTAATGGATGTCTTACGCGCCTCCAAACAGGATATCCGTCCTTTAAAAGTAGCTCTGTTAAATTTAATGCCCATCAAGATTACTACCGAAACGGATTTCGTGCGATTATTGTCTAACAGTCCATTACAGGTAGAAGTAGATTTTATCAAAATGAAAGACCATCGGAGTAAAAACACTTCTCCGGAACATTTGGCTACTTTCTATAAAAATTTCGAGGACATACGCAAAGATAATTACGATGGAATGATTATTACCGGAGCGCCCGTAGAACTGTTGGAGTTTGAGGACGTCACGTATTGGACAGCGTTACAGGAAATTTTCAACTGGGCGGCCAAACATGTTACTTCTACCATCTACATCTGTTGGGCGGCGCAAGCCGGGCTTTACCATTTCTATAACATTCCAAAATATCCTTTAGAAAAAAAAACGTTTGGCGTATTTAAACATAAAATCAACGATGCAAGTGTTGCCTTAACGCGCGGATTCGATGATGAATTTTATATTCCGCACAGCCGGCACACCGAAATACGGAAAGAAGATATATCGAAAGCGCCCGCTCTGAAATTGATTTCCGAATCGGAAGAATCCGGAGTCCATATTGTTATGGCGAGAGGTGGCCGTGAGATATTCATAACCGGACATTCGGAATACGCTCCGGATACGCTGCACAATGAATATATGCGGGATCTGAATAAAGGTCTTTCGATCGACATGCCTGTGAATTACTACAAAGAAAACAATCCTGAAAAAGGAATCTCCGTCAAATGGCGTTCTCATGCCCATTTACTATTTAAAAACTGGCTGAATTATTACGTGTATCAAGCTACGCCGTTCGACCCGAAAGAAATCGAATATTTGGACGATTTGAAGGAATAAACAGAATGAAAATTGTCCGGAAAATCGAATTACTCGCTCCTGCTAAAAACCTTGAAACAGGCATAGAAGCCATTTATCACGGCGCAGACGCCGTATATATCGGAGCGCCACGATTCAGCGCCCGTGCAGCGGCCGGAAATTCGTTGGACAACATCGCACAATTAGTTAATCTGGCTCATATTTTCCATGCCAAAGTATATGTGGCGATAAATACTATTCTTAAAAACGATGAATTAGCCGATGCCGAACAACTGATCCGGGACATTTATCATACCGGCGCAGATGCAATCATTATTCAAGATATGGGGATTTTGAACTTCAACCTGCCGCCCATTCCCATTCACGCAAGCACCCAAATGGACAACCGGAATATTGAAAAAATCCGCTTCTTGGAAAAAGCCGGTTTTTCACAAATCGTTTTAGCAAGGGAATTATCCATTGGAGAAATAAAAGACGTCGCTTCGCACACAAATGTTGCTTTGGAAGTTTTTGTTCACGGAGCATTATGCATTTCGTTCAGCGGACGCTGTTACATCAGTCAAGCGCTTGCCGGCCGGTCGGCCAACAGAGGCGAATGTGCCCAATATTGCCGGTTACCTTATAATTTACAAGACGCGGAAGGAAACTTTTTATCTTCCGGAAAACACTTATTGTCGCTAAAAGACCTCAATCTGTCGAAGCATCTGGAAGAACTGTTAGATGCGGGCATAAGTTCTTTCAAAATAGAAGGACGCTTGAAAGACATTTCCTATGTAAAAAACATTACCGCTTATTACCGGAACAAATTGGATGAAATATTTGAAAGAAGGCCGGAATACCAAGCCTCGTCGTCCGGAGAAACGATATGCCGCTTTGTTCCCGATCCATTCAAAAGTTTCAATCGCGGATTCACCGACTATTTTCTGCATGGAAGACCAAAGGATATAACCTCGCCGGATTCTCCGAAATCGTATGGAGAACAGATGGGAACAGTCAAAGACATACGGAAAATTTTTTTTATCTATTCGGGGAAAAAACAAATCCACAACGGCGACGGGTTGTGTTTCTTCAATAAGGAACGAAATGAACTGACCGGATTTCGGGTAAATAAGGTAGAAGACGATAAAGTTTTTCCCGCCGCAATGCCTCGCTTAGACAAAGGAATTACACTTTTTCGTAACAGGGATCATGAATTTGAAAGAACCTTGTCTAAAAAATCAGCCGAAAGAAAAATCAGGATCGAATGGACGTTGGAAGAAAATGATTCCGGTTTTTCGCTCGCCGCGACAGATGAAGATTTTTACCACGCAACCGTCGCTTTTGAATTGAAGAAAGAATTAGCAAAGAAAGATCAAACGGAAAACATACGGGAACAGTTGTCTAAATTAGGGAATACGCCCTTCAAAATGACTCGATTTTCGGATAAGTTAACAGGAAATTGGTTTATTCCTTCCTCTGTTTTGAGTGAAATGAAACGAAAAGCAACGGATTTGCTGCTTCGCAACCGAGAGACGGCTTTTCAAAAAACGCCGGAACCGGTTCGCACCTGCGCCCTACCCTACCCCGAAAACACGCTGAACTATTCCGGAAACGTTGCGAATGAAAAAGCGCGGGATTTTTACCACCGTCACGGCGTAAAATCGATCGATCCGGCTTTTGAACTAACGCCTCGGTCCAATGTTCCGGTAATGATTACGAAATACTGCATCAAATACCAAATGGGATATTGTTCCAAACAAAGAGCAACCAAAACAGTACAAGAACCGTTGACTTTGATTAACGGAACAAACAGGCTTCGCCTGAAATTCGACTGCAAAAATTGCGAAATGCACGTAATTTTCAACTTTTAATTCAATTTTTTTTAATTGGTACGTTTACCCATTACATTTGGGAAATATGTCATCTCTGTCTATTTTTTTTGATATTACATTTGTAGAACAAATTTTATTATTAATTTTTTTAAAACATTTTTTATCATGAAAAAACTCTTACTTA
>JAIRLF010000255.1 GCA_031259655.1 Prevotellaceae bacterium | reverse complement strand
ACAGGCAATGCGGAACAAGCCTTGCAAATATGATTTGCATGCCCTTTCCCGCTGAATTTTTCATTCGCTTTACGTTCACCGCATACCTTGCAGTAGTGTCCCTGACGCTTCTTTTTCATGGTGCAAAAGTAATATTTTAATCAATTTTCCGGAATAGATTGTGTTATACCGCTCACGCTATGCGACTTTTGAGCAGAATTGTATTTATTCGTTACATCTTATTTATTTGGCTGCGCCGATTTAAAAATTCGCTTCCCATAGGGAACAGGGAATTTTGTCGTACACCCATTTGCATCCTCGATTTTTCATTTCGCAAAGTTTGTCTACCTTTGCGCCTGTTTTTAATATAAGGAATTTTATGAAAATAGCTATTGTAGGAACAGGTTATGTAGGATTGGTTACGGGTACATGTTTTGCCGAAGTGGGTTTGGATGTAACTTGTATTGACGTTAATAAAGAAAAAATCGACCGGTTGAACAACGGTATCATCCCGATATACGAGCCCGGACTCGAAGAAATGGTGTTGAAAAACCGGCAAGTAAACCGGTTACATTTCCATACATGTTTAACCTCGTGTTTAAATGAAGTCGAAGTTGTCTTCATTGCAGTAGGCACGCCTCCGGGCGAAGACGGCAGCGCCGACTTGAAATATGTTTTGGATGTAGCCCGTACAATCGGGGCTAACATGAATCACTACGTTTTGGTTGTTACAAAAAGCACTGTGCCTGTTGGGACGGCGAAGAAAGTGAACAAAGCCGTTCAGGATGAATTGGACAGGCGAGGAGTAGATATACAGTTCGATGTAGCCTCGAATCCCGAATTTCTCAAAGAGGGCGCCGCTATACGGGATTTCATGCATCCCGAAAGGGTTGTGCTTGGCGTGGAATCCGAGAAAGCGGAGAATATTCTGCGTCGACTGTACCGTCCGTTCCTGCTGAACAATTTTCCGGTGATATTTATGGATGTGCCTTCGGCGGAAATGACCAAGTATGCTGCTAATGCCATGCTTGCGACACGTATCAGCTTCATGAACGAGATGGCAAATTTGTGCGACATCATGGGCGCCGACGTAAATATGGTACGAAAAGGTATGGGCTCCGACAGCCGTATCGGGTCGAAATTCCTGTACGCAGGATGTGGCTACGGAGGTTCGTGTTTCCCGAAAGATGTCAAAGCTTTGATAAACATAGCTAAGGAAAACGGATATACTATGAAGGTGATAGAATCCGTCGAAGCGGTGAACGAAGAGCAGAAAAGTGTCCTGTTCCGGAAATTGTCGAAATACTATAACGGCGATTTGAAAGATAAAACTATAGCCGTATGGGGGCTATCGTTCAAACCCGAAACCGACGACATGCGCGAGGCTCCGGCATTAGTCCTTATCGAACAGTTGGTCGAAGCCGGTGTGACGGTGAAAGTGTACGACCCTGTCGCAATGGAAGAAGCAAAACATCGAATAACCTGTCCGGTGATTTATTGCAAAGACAAGTACGAGGCGGCTATCGACGCCGACGCTTTGATGATGGTCACCGAATGGACGGAATTTCGGATTCCAAGTTGGCCCGTTCTCAAAAAAACAATGAGTTATCCTCTTATTATTGACGGACGAAATATATACGATAAAAACGAACTGTCCGAAAACGGACTGGAGTATATTTGCATAGGAAGAAGATAATTTGTTGATTTACGATTGTTTGATTTACGATTTACGATTTTAGCACACAGATGACGCAGATTTTAATGATTTACACAGATAGAAAAACATTTAATTTAATCTGCGAATTGTCCGGCGTAAGCAACAATCTAAAATCGTAAATCAACAATCGTAAATCTAATTGTCCGGCGTAAGCAACAATCTAAAATCGTAAATCAACAATCGTAAATCTAATTGTCCGGCGTAAGCAACAATCTAAAATCGTAAATCAACAATCGTAAATCAACAATCTAAAATCTAAAATCGTAAATCTAATTTTCACTCAGCAGGTATTTCGCAAACGACACGGAATCCAATGCTTACGATATCCGAGTACCACCAAATACTTTTAGGCTGTTGAGGGTCGGTTTTGAGCCATGCGCTGTGTTTCGAAAAGTTGCGTGCGGCGCATCGCAGATCTGCTGCGTCCGAAGCGTAACTTCCTCCGCGCACAACCCATTCGTCGCCTTCGGTATTTAATGGGTCGGAAACATTGTCTCCGAGTTTGTTGTAGTATTGAGCGTCGTATTTGTCGGCGCAATATTCCATAACATTGCCAAGCATGTTTTTCAATCCGAAAGGATTAGCTTCGACAAAGTCGGGAGTTTGAGTCCGGCTTTTGCTATTATTGATATATACAACATATTGAGATATAATATCGGTGTCGGGGTCGAAGAATTTTCTCCAAAATCCTTCGTTCGAAAAGCTTTTCGGATTTCCTTCGAAGAAATAAGGAGTTTCGACGCCTCCGCGTGCAGCGTATTCCCATTCGGCTTCCGTTGGAAGACGATACTTTTTACCGGTAGTCTGCGACAACCATTGACAGAATGTCTCCGCAGCATAATGGGTCATAGTGATTGCAGGACGTTCGCCTCCGCCCCAACCCTGGTCGGGTAATCCGAAAGGCGGCGTGGGTCCCGAAATAGCGTCTACGTCCGGATTGCTGTTGTTTGCATACACCTCGTCGGGCGGAATACGTCCTTCGCTCATTGTCTTCGAATAAAACGACCAGTACATATCCCATGTTACTTCCACCTCGGACATAAAGAATGAACTGACTGTCACCGTATGAACCGGTCCTTCGTCTTCTTTGCGGAAAGGCTCGTTTCCGGGGCTTCCCATCTTGAAGGAACCGCCCGGAACGGCAACCATTTCGAACGATACGGGAGTTCCGGGAATTTGCTCGGTAAAGTTCTTAAACTCGGTGACAGTTGTAGCTGTCTTATAGTACAGGCTTGTATCTCTGTCCAAGACATCCTGAACGACAGTTAATTTAGCATGCTTATAGTTTGGATTGTGATGTCCTGCATCCAAATGGCAACTGATACACTGGAGATTTAGCTTTGTTTCGTTTTCTTCGTAATATAGATGAGCCGTTACTGCATCGTCGCTTACTCCGTTGGGAAACAAATTGTAGTGACATTCTTTGCACGATTCGTTGGGAATATACGTTACGGCGGCTTCAAGCCCCGAAAGTCTGTCCCATTCGAAATCGGCGCTATCTTTTGTTATGTAACCCCAAAGGTCTATCATACCAAGTTTTGCTTTTGCGGTGTAATGCGCCCATGTGTTGTTTTTCGGCGGCAAATGACAATCAACACAATGAACTTTCGTTCCACTTGCATTGTTCATGTGTTTCGACATTTTCCAACTGTCTTCTACGTGCGGATGTACGTGACAGAGCATACATGATTCATCTGTCGAAAAATAAACCGAAGTCAAATATAACGAAATAACTGCGCCTGCTCCCAATATTGCTCCTGAAAACAGATAAAATGATTTGCGTTTATAAAAACTTTTCTTTTGCCGTTTATGGTCTTTATTCCTAATTGTCATTACTATATAAATTAAATCAATCTTAATTAGCGATGCAAAAGTAATAACTAATATGCAATTGCGCAAATGATTGTTTAATTTTGTTTAATCTTTACAGCCCAAAATGAGATTATCGACGCCAGTGTACTTTTTCCTGTTTTTAGCGGGTCAACTTTCGTCGTACCCAATGTCATTTTTTCGTAACATTTTTCTCTTATAACTAATTATAATCAAAAGTAAGTATATACACGAAAAAATCCCGAGCATTTTTTACGTCGGATACCATAAAAAAGTGGAATTCTTTAGAATTCCACAAAAACGAAAGTTTTTCGCCAAATTGCAACCCTCCGGCATATTGCCGGCTCTATATATAAACCCTTTTTATCTAATTATCTAACAATTAATTAATTTAAAGGATTATCAAAAACTAATTTAACCACTAATACAGTGTTGTTCATTTCATTTACGGGAAGATTGCGCAGTCGGAGCACCGGTTTTTGCGATTCATGGTCTGCGGGCGTT
>JAIRLF010000251.1 GCA_031259655.1 Prevotellaceae bacterium | reverse complement strand
CATTTATGACTGTAACAACCATCATGCTTACTATATACGCTAATATCTTTTTCATCTGTACTTTTTTAATAAATTATTTGTCGTCAATACTCATGTAAAAACTTTATAATAACATACTTCTACTCATTTTTTATCTGTCTTTTCCAAGATAAACTAAAATGCAAAGATAACTTATTTTTATAATTAACTACGGTGTACGACAAAAAACTCGGGTGCGTTTCAAATTATCGCCTTTCGTCATTGTTTAATATCCGTTTCGTACCAAAACCAATATTTAGTATTTAAATCAGAAAATCATTGTTATTAGCACGCTAATTTTCGAAAAAAATCAATTTCGAAAAAAATTTTTTACTCCCGTATTTTTATGATTGATAGTTGTTTCTGTGATGACAAGGAATTAATTTTAAAAAAATGCAGGTTATATAAAAAATTATTATTACTTTCGCGCGTAATAATTGAAATGGAAATTATAGAATTTAGAAACAGGTTATGACGTGTTTGATTCTGCATAGATTTTTAGAAAAAAAAGTGGTTGAAATAGTAAAATCCGACTACTTTGGCACGATTTTTGCAGAGAGAGAGAGAGAGAGAGAGAGAGAGAGAGAGAGAGCATAAATTTTGGGAAATCGGAATTTCCCTTGTTTTTAGTCAAGGAACTTATAATTCAAAATTTATATTTAACCGTCTCACGTACTGTCGTGGGCGGTTTTTTTGTTTTTTGCTCGCTCGTATTGTCTTATATCACATTGTTTTATCTTGTATGAACATATTGTTAAACCATCAATTCGAAAAAAAAGGAGGCTTGCCAATGAAGCGATAAAACGAAATTGACCATAATGTTAAGGCATAAGATGCCGGAGAACATTTAAAAATTAATTAATTAAATCGTAAATTATAAAAATTATAAATTATATTTAAAATGTTTAAATACTTATTAAATTTTAATTCTATGTGTAGAAAAAATGTTAAAATTAGGGATATATCCCTGTTCTTAGTGAGACCGTTTATTATTTTGTCGATGGTTTTACTTATATTTAATGCAGGTGTTTTGGATGCTAACGCGCAACAATTCATCGTGACCGGAACAATCTCCGACGATTCGGAGGAACTGTTAGCCGGTGTAACTGTCGCAGTCAAAGGAACAAGTACCGGAGTAGTGAGCGGCGCAGATGGAAGATACTCCATCACCGTGCCCAACAGCGACGCCATATTGGTGTTTTCTTATGTCGGATACACCCGGCAAGAAATTTCCGTAGGCAGCCAGACTGTGATAAACGTTCAGCTGAAATCAGATACCGAACTTGAGGAAGTAGTCGTAACAAGTTTGGGTATTACGAAAGAATCCCGCGCTGTGGGATATGCCGTAAGCACCGTTAAAGCGACCGAGTTGACCAAAGTGGGAACTCCGAACTTTGCCACCGCTCTTTACGGAAAGGCGGCAGGAGTGCGCATCAGGTCAACGCCGGGAGGTCAAACTTCAGCAGTGTCGGTGACCGTGCGCGGTATCAGTTCCCTGTTCGGCAATACGCAACCTTTATTGGTTATGGACGGCGTGCCGATTCGTAACGGTAACAACTTCAGCGACGAAGCCAGAAGAAGCACTCAATGGGCTGAAGGCGGTCTTCAAGGTAACGGTATCATTGATATCAACCCCGAAGACATCGAAAGCATTTCCATTTTGAAAGGCGCCGCTGCATCCGCCCTCTACGGCTCGGAAGCTGCTAACGGCGTGGTGCTTGTAACATCGAAGAAAAGCGCTAAAGGCACAGGTACAAAAGTAGATTTCAGCGCTACGCTTGCCGCAAATATGGTTGCTTATTCTCCGAAAGTACAAACAGTGTATGGACCCGGTCAACTTCGTACATCGATGACCGACTATGAACTGAGCACCGGAGGATTTATTGAAAAAAGTTGGGATCAATGGGGTACGGCTGCCCCCCAGACTTATAAATCAATAAATTCGGGCGATGGCAATAACTTTTATTTTGGTCCCAAATACGACGGTTCTCCCGTGCTGTACTGGGATGGCAAAGTGCGTCCTTATCAAGCTATCAGCGATTCTCCATGGAGTGAATATTTCCGTACGGGATTCAATCAGAACTATAACATTGCTATAGCTCACGGCGGAGAAAAGTCGAACATGCGGTTCTCTTATACTTTTGTGGACGATAGCCCCACGCAGTATAACAGCGACTACCAAAAGCATAATTTTAACCTGACAGGTAGCGTTGATATAACCAAAAATGTAAAACTTGATTACACCGCTAACTATATCCGTCAGAATGTGCATAACCGTGTGAGAGATAATTATGGTATGTTCAGTTCGTACTCCGGCATGACGGGAGCTTTCGACGACATGGCATTGATGAAAGATTACACTGTGACGAGCTTGGGATACAGGAATGTTGTTTACGATGCAAGTTCGAACAATACGCTTACCCCGACCGAAAGTTTTGCTTTCTTGCCTCGAAATTTCTCTATCATGAACGATATATTGTGGCCCATGATGGGTAATAATTATTATGAGAAGAATCAGCGGTTTATTTCGAGTGTCGCTCCGACTTGGACAATCATCGACGGGTTGACTTTGCGGGGACGCGTTTCGACCGACCTGAGCGCCGAAGCGCATGAATTGAAGGCTTCTACGGTAAGACCTCTCGCATTAGACCCGAATAATCCGGAAGGCGCTTACAGTATCGCCAATAAAGATTTCGAAATCTATTATGGAGATATTATGTTGATGTTCAACAGAGATATTACCGAGAAGATAAATCTTTCCGCAAGTCTGGGTCTACAGGGACGTATTGAAGAAACGCGCGCTTCGAGAGTAAAAACAAGAGACGGACTGTCGGTTGAAAACTGGTTCCATATCAATGCTTCGCGTAATGCCCAGCATGAAACCTCAATGGAATATACCGACCTGTTGCGTACGGCGGTTTTCGGTTCGGTAGGAGTATCGTACAACAATACTTTATATCTGGAAGCAACCGGACGTCAGGAGACAACTTCTACGTTGCCTGCGGCAAACAACTCGTATTTTTATCCTTCGGTGAACGCAAGTTATATTTTCAGCGAACAACTGAAAGAAAGTCTGTCGTGGTACAACTATGGAAAACTTCGCATTTCGTACGGTATCGTGGGTAATGCTCCCGATGTGTACAAAGCGAATGTGGTGTACGACCCGACAAATCACGATGGATATCTTTATTCGACTATCCCGAGCAGTTACGGTAACGACAATCTGAAAGCCGAAATCAAACACGAATTTGAAATCGGTTTGGAAAGCAGATTTTTACAAAATCGCGTTGGTTTTGAACTGTCGTATTACAACAATCGCGTGACCGACCAGCTGTTACAGTATGACGTGCCTACAACTTCGGGTGTTGAAAGAATCTGGCAAAATATGGGCGAGTTGAAAAACTATGGAGTAGAATTAACTCTAAACGTCGTTCCCGTACAGACTAAGGACTGGCAGTGGGATTTGCGTTTTAACTACGCAATGAACCGGAACGAAGTAACCAAACTGCCCGACGTGTTGCCGTATTTGGACAACAGGGCAGGATTGGGAAATGTCGGCAGCGCATCACAAGTCCGTTCTTATGTAGGACGTACAGCCGGAGAAATATTTCTCCATGAACGTAAAACAGTTAATGGAATGAGAGTTGTAACTAACGAAGGCTATCAGGTGGATTCGGAATGGACAAGTTTCGGGTCTCTCTTGCCCGACGCTGTGGGAGGTATTGCATCCTCGCTTTCGTACAAAAACCTTGCATTAGACTTTATGTTTGACTTCAATATTGGCGGCAAGGTGCTCGAAACCTGGCATACTTACGGTACGGCGTTCGGTATCACCGAAAAATCTTTGCAATATCGCGACCCCGAACATGGAGGCGTAGCTTACTATTTCGACGGGGCTAACCAACTCGGCAATATCAAAGAAGGCGTTAATCCTAACGGAGGACCAACCTTCTACGACGGAGTGCGTTTGACAGGCGTGCAACCCGACAGTAACGGTACGATTACAGATGAAACCGGCGCCAGATATTCGGAAACATCCAAGATTGTTCCGGCTTCAAACTACTATCAGTCAATGTATAATGCATGGGGTTCGGGAAGTTTTGCCGAAGATTTGTTTGATAATTCATATTTGAAATGTCGTGAGATAGCTTTGAGTTACCGTTTGCCGGTGTCGTGGAGCAAAAAGTTCGGCTGCAACAATTTTAATATATCATTGTTTGGTCGTAACCTGTTCTATGTGTTCAAGAATTTGCAGGATTTTGATGCGGAATCGTCAACCAGTACAAATTGGACGGGTGCAGGCGATATTGGCGCTACAACTGCCGCTACCCGTAGCATAGGTATCTCGATACGTGCAAGTTTTTAATTTTATAATCATTTAAAAGAAAAAGAATATGAAAAAGATATTTATTTTATTATTAGCGGTAAGCACAGTGTTGTTTACATTAAATTCCTGTACGGAAGAAGATTATACCGACAAATACCTCAACCCCGAAAAGGTAACGACTACTTCGGTGGACAAACTTTTCACCGGAGTGCTCGAGAAAGCCGGAGAATTTCTAAGAATCGGATATGGACGGTTTATGCTGCATGACCAGGGCGTCGGGAAACTGGCGCAGGCATGGGGAGTTCGTTTAGACGACGAACTTTATAACGACGGTTTATACATGTATTCTGCATGGGGCTGGTATATAGGCGTAGTTACCCAGTATAAGGTGCTTAAAGCAGAATATGAAAAAGCCGGGGACGAAACGCTGAAAGCGTATGAACTGTGCGGCAGGGCTGTGATGTATCAGACAATGTTGCAAACCTTAGACGAGTTCGGCAAGCTTCCTTATAGCGAAGTTGGCTTATATCCGGCTACCGGCGAAATGGTATTTGCGCATTTGGATGATACTAAAGAACTCTATGAGTTGATTATGGATGACCTCGGCGCTATCAACAGCGAATTGCCGGCGGCAGGAGAGGTTGCGGCAAATACCGACTGGCTCAACGACGGCAATATGGAAAAATGGCGCAAATATGTCAATTCACTTCGTTTACGCGCTGCTATCAGAGTTTCGGGTGCAGAAGACTATACCAATCCCGAAAACACTCTGAAAACTAAGGGCGGAGATGTAATCAAAGAAATACTTGGCAACCCGGGACAGCATCCCGTTGTAACCGGCGCCGACGACCAGATTCTGGTAACGCCGCATGGCACAGGCAACGGCTGGTGGAGCACGATTACAGCGTACGACAATTACGCTCAATGGCATTCGCGAAATACGGCTTCCAAAGCGCGTATCGACCGCTTAGACCTGAACGGCGACGGGCTTTATACGCCTGAAAATGACGACCCGCGTCTACCTCTGTTTTATGACCCCGTACAGGGCGGACCGAAAGGCGGATTGTATGTTGGCATCAACACTCACGACAAAGCAGCGGATATTGCTACGAATGTTAGCGGTGTTGACGGTATAAAACAATACTCTTTCGTTAACGAACGTTCGTTCAGAGATAACCGCAAGATAAATTCTTATGTTATCACAGCTTCGGAAATTGCGTTCTACAAAGCGGAGGCTATTCTTCGATTTGGCGTCAGCGGAGAAGCAAGAGCCGAATTTATACGCGGCGTTTACGAGTCGGTAAAGATGTTTGCGAAAATCAATGCCGAATCGGATGCGGCGGGCGAAGCGGCAACACGCAGCCCTGTTGTGGATATGTCGTACTGGACCGACGCTCGAATCAATGAGTTCGCGGCACGTCTGTGGGATAACGGATCAAACAAACTGAAACTCGTTTATGAACAGTTGTGGTTGCACTGCGCTATTTTCAATTCCACCGAAACATGGAACACTCTGCGCCGTACGGGATACCCCAACGACTTGTATTTCCCATACACGGATGCAGGTAATTGCAGGGTACTGCCGCAAAGGTTTATCGTTCCTGTGAGCGAAGCTCAACGTAACGAGAATATGCCCAACGAAGACAATTATGGAGCTTATACTCCGGGAGAATC
>JAIRLF010000221.1 GCA_031259655.1 Prevotellaceae bacterium | reverse complement strand
TGGTTGATATTGAACATGACGACAGAATCGTTAACCATATATCTTCCAAGATAATAATCTTCGTCAGGCGTATCTTGAGCATACAAATGGAAAGCGTAAAATTTGTATCCCATCATTTGCATATCTTTTACTTCGACGGAATCGACCGCGACGGCATTCAACATTGTCGATGTGGCGGTATACACTTCCTTGTCGCCGTCGTTATCGAAATCTACTTCAACCTTAAGCGAATAGCTCACGCCGGGTGTTCCGGCAATCTTGTTTGTCGTCAAATACGAACCGGGCATGGAATCTATTTCCTTGAAATGAAATACTTCGTTATTCGACGAAGTTATTTCCACAATTGCTCCGCTCACGCCACGGTTGGGCGAAGTGTCGAAATACGGAGACGAACTTGATACTTTTATCGAATGAAAATCCGGTTCGTCGGTAAGAAATCCGTAAATGACAATCACGGGCGGCGAATTGTCTGTCTCGATATCAAACGGTTCGACGCACGATGCAAGTAGCGATACAATAAAAACCGAAATCAGAAGATATTTTGTCATATTCCTAAAATTTAAAATTATATGTAACCGAAGGTACAAAGCGAAAGAGATAGACCATGTCGGCGGTAGGCGTTGCCGTTTTTGCCTGACTGTAAGTGATTAGCCATGGGTTTTTTCGTCCGTAAGCGTTATATAGCGAGAAGTTCCATTCGCTTTTCCAGCGTTTTTTTGAATCGGGATGCGGGACGAAAGTCAGCGAGAGGTCGAGACGGTGATATGCAGGTTTGCGATACTCGTTACGTCCCGAATAGATTGGGAAATATGCGCCGTCTATCTCGAACCGTCCTGTAGGATATGTAGTTGGAGCGCCGGAAGCAAACACCCAGGTCGCGGATACGTTCAGCTTTTTCGAAAAATCGTAATTCAGGGCAATATTGACGGCATGAGTTTTGTCGTATGGCGCCAGATAGGTTTTTCCATGATTGATTTCGGGGATTGTCCGTTCCGACCGCGAAAGCGTATAGTTCACAAAACCTGTCAGTTTGCCCGAGTTTTTCTTTACCATAAATTCTATTCCGTAAGCGCGTCCCGAACCGATTCGGATATCTCCTTCGAGATATTGATTCAACAGCAAATCGGCATGTTCGGCAAAATCGATTACTCCCGTAAGGTTTTTATAATACATTTCCACAGAGGTTTCGTAGGTGTTTTTCTTGAAATTGCGAAAATATCCGGCGGAAAACATATCGACAATCTGAGGTTTGATATTGGGACTTGCCGGAAACCAAACGTTTACCGGAGAACCAGCCGCCGAATTTTCCGCTAACTGTATAAACTGCACGTTTCGAGCATAATTTGCTTTCACCGACGAACTGGCGTCGATAAGAAAGACGCCGCCTATACGCGGTTCAAGTCGTCCGTATGCGTTGTATATTCCTCCGTTGTGGTAAGTCGAATCCCTGACGTTATGATTGTTGTCGTAATTAAATATGATGATTTTACCCAAATTTTGGAATATCGACCAACGGAGACCGTAACGGAAAGTCAATCTGTCGGAAAGTTTCTGTTCGTTCGACAGATAAATGGCGTGTTCCAAAGCTTTGCCGCCCTGAACTTCGTAGTCGGGATAACCAACTACCGATACATGTCCGGGCGAAAAACGATGTAATGTACTCGAAATTCCGTAGTTTAGATTCCATAATTTGCTTATGTGCATGTCGAAATCAGCGTTGAACGCGATGTCGGAAATGCCGGCATCCCAGTATGCTTCCACTCCTTCCATATCCGAACCTAAACCGTAACCGTATTTGCTGGTATTTAGCCCGACTCGCGCAAACCATTTTTTCGAAATCGTATGCTTCCATGTCAATGAAGCGGTGGCGTTTCCATAATCGAACTGACCAACTTCGGCTGCAAACATGTCTTTTCCGAAATATCCGCTCAACTCAACTCTGTCTTTTGCCGAAAAGCGATGCGAAATTTTGGCGTTCATGTCGTAGAAATAGACCGACGATTTTCGTAAGGCTTCATCTTTTGCGAAAATGAGGAAAATGTCGGCATAACTTCGTCGTCCTCCGACAAGCCAGGTTGTGCGGTCGCCGATATTGCCTTCGAGCATCAGCCGCGCGGATATCAGTCCCACGCCTCCCGTTCCGTGAAAGCCCTGCGGATTGTCCGATTTTGTTTCCACACTCAACAGCGACGATAATCGTCCGCCGTACTTCAGCGGCAAGTCGCCCTTATACAGTTCCAACCCGCTGACTACATCGTTGTTGAATACCGAGAAAAAGCCCAACAAATGCGAGGCGTTATAAACGGTGGTGTTGTCTAACAGAATGAGATTCTGGTCGGGAGAGCCTCCGCGAACGCTGAATCCGGAACCGCCTTCGGCTGTTGCCTGCACTCCGGGTAACAACTGAATTGCTTTAATCACATCCACTTCGCCCATCAGTACCGGCAAACGCTGTATTTCTTTGATGCTCATCCGTTCGACGCCCATGTTTACGCTTGTAACATTTTCGGTTTCATCGCGTCCGAGTATCGTTATCTCTTCAAGTTCCTGTACATTGGGCTCGAGTTGTACATCAATGGTTTGCGAAGTGTTGACTTCGAGAGGAAATTCTTTGGTTTTGTAACCGACAAAAGCGACGCAAATGAGATAATTGCCTTTGTCTAAATGCAAAACGTAACGTCCGGCATCGTCGGACACTACTCCGGTAGAAGTCGCTTTTGCAAAAACCGAAGCGCCGGAGAGAGTTTCTCCCGTATTAATGTCGGTTACAACGCCCTTGATTTCTATTTTCCGGTGATTATTTTGCCCCGATGACGAATAAATACAACAGATCAACAAACTTAAAATCATTCCCGCACGAACAAATACCGGCTTGTATTTTAGATGAATAAATGGTCGTGTGTATCGCTGCCCTGCGCTCTTTTGTATCATTCTGTCTTCAATAAATTTGGGGACAAAGATAAACGAAATAATTTGATTTGCGCACACAGGTTTTTGTGCGTGCATTTGACTACGTCGATTTAAAAATTCAAATTGTCGCATCGTCATTGCGACAATTTGGAATATTTATCCTCGAATCAACACGAATTAAATTTAATAATTCGTGTAATTCGAGGATAAACGAACAATTCGCGGAGAAACAACTTCGCGGATTAGTTCTCGATTACAGATACGGGTCCCTGCAGTCCGGAGGATTGCAGAGGCGTATTCGGTCGAGTGAGTCTGTCTGTTGCCACAATTCTGTTTTCCGGAAGGAGTTGCAGGTCGCCGATAATGCGGTTCACCCAGGTATTGACCACT
>JAIRLF010000217.1 GCA_031259655.1 Prevotellaceae bacterium | reverse complement strand
GTTTATATTCGTCAGCGGTAGCTTGCAGGCTTTTAGTTCTCTCGTACAGATTTCCGAGATATTCGTAGAACTGTAACCGGCTATCGGCTTGTTTGGTTTCGGTAGCTTTGAGAGCGGCTTTTGCCTGTTTCACTTTGTTTTTATTTTCCCAGAGCGGAATCGAGATACCGACAGAGATACCCTGATACGCTTCGCCGACAACCTTTTCGAGTTGGTTTTTGTATCCATCCGGCACTTCTTCCGAAATACGGCTGTCGAGGAATGTATGGAATGAATGTGCATCAGGCGGTTATCGATGCTAAAGAAAAAGAATCGGGTATTACGATTCATTTCGTGAACGAAGAATACGATAAAGGAAGCGTTATTTTTCAGGCTTCCTGTCCTGTCGATGCAAAAGATACGCCCGAATCTTTAGCCGCCAAGATTCACGAACTTGAGTATAAACATTTTCCTGTTGTTATGGAAAAGTTAATTTTGAATAAAAATGTTTGATATTGAAAATGTGCGAGCCGATTTCCCGATACTCGACAGGGAAATCTACGGACGAAGGCTGATATATCTTGATAATGCAGCCACTACTCAAAAACCTTCCCGCGTGATTGCGAAAATCGAGGAGGTTTATAAACGGTACAACTCGAATATTCACCGTTCGGTCAGCAAATTAGCGGCTGTCTGTACGGACGAATACGAGAACGCGCGAAAAATCGTGTGCGGGTTTATCAACGCTGAAAATACGTGCGAGATTGTGTTTACTTCGGGAACAACGGCGGCGATAAACTTGCTCGCGTTCGCTTTCGGCGAAAAATTTGTTGGCGAAGGCGACGAAATTGTTGTCTGCGAATCGGAACATCATTCCAATATTGTGCCTTGGCAATTGTTGTGCGAAAGAAAAAACGCCGTGCTGAAAGTTCTTCCGTTCAACGACAAAGGCGAATTGAAAACGGAACTGTTAGACGAAATCCTGACCGAACGTACCCGTCTGCTTTGTGTCGCTCAGGCTACTAACGTGCTCGGAACGGTCAATCCTTTGGACGAAATTGTCCGTAAGGCTCATGCGAAAGGCGTGTATGTGCTGGTCGACGGAGCGCAGGGTATACAGCATCTCAAAACGGATGTGAGGGCTTCCGATTTTGACTTTTATGTCTTTTCGGGACATAAAATATACGCCCCCACAGGAACGGGAATACTCTACGGCAAAGAACATTTGCTCGAACAACTCCCTCCCTGGCAGGGCGGCGGCGATATGGTGAACCGTGTGAGTTTCGCGAAAACGACGTATGCCGACCTGCCTCTCAAATTCGAGGCGGGCACGTCGAACTACGTGGGCGCAATAGGTCTTGGCGAGGCGTTGTCATACCTTATATATAAAGGTATGGACGAAATCTGTTCGTACGAAAAAGAATTGACGGATTATGCTCTGGAAAAAATTTCGTCTATTCCCGGAATCACGATTTACGGAACGTCGGCAAATAAAGTCGGCATAGCCTCGTTTCTCGCCGAAGGAATTCACCATGCCGATATGGGCGAAATATTGGACAAAACGGGCGTCGCCGTCCGGACGGGACGCATGTGCGCCGACCCTACGGTTCAACATTTCGGACTGACGGGATTAGTGCGCGCTTCGTGGACGTTCTACAATACAAAAACGGAAATCGACAGCCTTTGCGAAAGTATCGAAAAGGCAAAGAAAATTCTTGGATGAAGTTAAAAATTGAAAATTAATAAATTGTTGTACAAATGAAAAAAGTTTTATTCTATCTGATTTTAATCAGTCTGTATTCGTGTCAGGAAAAGAACGCCGGCATATACGACGTTCGTTGTGAAAATCTTGCAAATCCGGAAGGTATCGCTACCGATGCGCCCCGTTTCAGTTGGAAAGTCCGTTCGCCGGTCAACGGCGACTGTCAAACGGCATACCGAATTATGGCGGCAAGCAGTCTTTCGCTTTTGAAAGACGGCAAAGCCGATTTGTGGGATTCGGGGAAAACCGGGTCGGAGGAATCTGTGTTGGTTCCGTATTCGGGCGACAAACTGTCGTCGGGAACGGTCGTTTACTGGAAAGTTCAGGTCTGGAACAGGGAGGGTGAAGCCTTTCCCTGTAGTGAGCCTGCACATTTCAGCGTCGGGCTGCTGAATCCCGAAGACTGGAGCGGCAAGTATGTCGGATTGTCGAAAGACGACGGAAATCAGCAAAGTCCGCTGTTGCGGAAACAGTTCGATTTGAACGCCGGAAAGGGCGCATTTTTGTTGCATGTCAATTCGTTGGGTTATCACGAAATTTACGTGAACGGTAAGAAAGTCGACGATTACGTGCTTGTTCCGGCAGTTTCGCAGTTCGACAAACGTTCGCTCGCCGTAACTTATGACGTGTCGAAATATGTCCGTAAAGGACATAACGATTTGGTTGTCTGGCTTGGAAAAGGCTGGTATCATGCGGGATTGCCCGGCGTTGTCCACGATGGTCCCGCCGTCAGAGCGCAACTCGAACAGGTGTCGAACAGAAAGCGTAACACACTGCTTGTTACCGACGAATCGTGGCAGGCGCGCGAAAGCGGATATTCCGATATCGGAACATGGAAATACCGGAACTTCAACGGAGAAAAAATCGACGCTTCCATCGTTCCCGCTTCGCTTTCGACCGCCGTACTGGAAAAAATGAGTTGGAAAAAAGCCGCCGTAATCGACATCCCCGAACATGCCGTAACGCCGCAGATGACCGAAAATAACCGGATTATGGAAACGGTTAAACCGGTCGAACTCATCCGGATAAGCGACAGCGTCCTGCTGGCGGATATGGGTAAGGCATTAACAGGCTGGGTAGAGGTGAAATTCCCGAAACTGCAGGCGGGTCAGGAAATTGTCCTCGAATATTGCGACCATCTCGACAAAGGAAAATTCAGTAACCAGAATCAGAAAGATATATACATCGCTTCCGGTAAAAAGAACGAGATGTTTCGTAACAGATTTAACTATCACAGTTTCCGCTATCTGAAAATAAGCGGAGTGCAACAAATCGAACTTGAAAACATCTCCGGCATGTTGATACACACCGCTTATCGCGAATCGTCGCAGTTCGCATGTTCCGACGATGATATGAACGCTATTCATAATCTGATACGGCATTCTTTGCGCTGTTTGAGTCTCGGCGGTTATCTGGTTGATTGCAATCATATTGAACGGTTAGGCTATGGAGGCGACGGCCATGCGTCGACCGTTACCGCGCAAACGATGTTCGACCTTGCTCCGATGTATGCCAACTGGTTGCAGGCTTGGGGCGACTGTATCCGCGAAGACGG
>JAIRLF010000193.1 GCA_031259655.1 Prevotellaceae bacterium | reverse complement strand
TTTTAGTTTTTAGTTCTTAGTTTTTAGCTTATTTTTGTGCTGATTTTAAGAGACAGACTCAATTGGATTAATTTCTGATTATAAGATAAATGATAGCTATTAATGGATAAAAAAACAATACTTGAAATTGTATTAAAGGATGAAATTTCGCAATTATTATCGTGTCCGGCGTTGAAATGTATCAAAGAAACAGTGCAGGCGGAAAACGTTCGCGCTTATATCATTGGCGGATTTGTGAGGGATTTGATTTTGAAGCGGGCATCGAAAGATATTGATATTGTTGTCGAAGGGAGCGGTATAGATATTGCCGAGAAAGTTGCAGGTAAATTTGGCGTTCAGGTCAATGTCTTCAAAAATTTCGGCACTGCCATGTTGAAGACATCCGAGATGGAAATCGAATTTGTTGGCGCCCGTAAAGAATCGTATCGCAGGGAATCGCGAAAGCCGATTGTCGAAAACGGTTCTCTGGAAGACGACCAAAACCGCCGTGATTTCACTATCAACGCACTCGCAATAAGTCTGAACAAGAACGATTTGGGCAGCATCGTCGACCCTTTCGACGGAATAAGCGATTTGGAAAAAAAGCTTATCCGGACGCCTCAAAATCCGGATATAACCTTTTCGGACGACCCTCTGCGTATGATTCGCGCAGTGCGTTTCTCGACTCAATTGAACTTTTCTATCGTCGACGACACGTTCGAGGCGCTCAAAAGAAACGCCGAAAGAATCGAAATCGTCTCCAAAGAACGTATCTGCGAAGAGCTCAACAAAATAATCATGTCGGACAGACCTTCGAAAGGCTTTGAACTGCTGGCAAAATCGGGGTTGCTGAAACTGATATTTCCACAGTTAGTCCTGTTGCAGGGCGTCGAATCGAAAAACGGCAAAAAACACAAGGATAATTTCGAACATACGCTGCAAGTGCTTGATAATGTCGCCGCAAAATCGGATAATTTGTGGTTGCGATGGGCTGCCCTGCTTCACGACATCGCTAAACCGGCGACAAAAAGATTCGACGACAATGCAGGCTGGACTTTTCACGGTCATGAGTTCTCAGGCTCGAAAATGGTGCCGGGAATATTTAAGTATCTGAAACTTCCGTTGAACGAAAAAATGAAATATGTGCAGAAACTTGTCTTGCTGCATCTGCGTCCGATTGTCCTTGCTCAGGAAGAAGTTACCGACTCGGCTGTACGGCGTTTGCTGTTCGACGCCGGCGACGATATCGACGACCTGATGTTGCTCTGCGACGCCGATATCACTTCAAAAAACAGAAAAACAGTAGATAAACATTTGAGTAACTTTCAACTCGTCAGGACAAAACTGAAAGAGATTGAAGAAAAAGACGCTATCCGCAATTTTCAGCCGCCTGTGTCGGGCGAAGTGATAATGGAAACGTATGGCATCGCACCAAGCAGAGAAGTGGGCTTAATCAAAAACGCTATCAAAGACGCTATTTTGGACGGAGTTATCAAAAATAATTTCGACGAAGCATACGAGTTCATGAAAATAGAAGCCGAAAAGTTAGGTTTGAGAATGCATAATCAAAAATCGTAAATCAAAAATCAAAAATCAAAAGTCGTAAATAAATAAAGATGAAGATATTTACCAAAGAACAGATTAAAGAAGCAGACAGATATACGATAGAAAACGAGCCTATTGCGTTTATCGATTTGATGGAGCGGGCTTCGGAAGCAGTCGCCGAATGGCTCTGTGAAAACATCGACAATCGTACTCCCCTCTTATTCGTTGCAGGCAAAGGCAATAACGGCGGCGACGGTTTGGCTGTCGCACGCATCCTCCGGCAAAAAGGATTCGACTGTTCCGTATATCTTGCTTACGGTAAGGATTTCACTAACGAAGAATGCCGTATAAACCTCGAAAGGCTGCCCGCAAATATTCCGTTCGTTGACAATCTTGCGACAATCGACGAACGTACGATTATCGTTGACGCCCTGCTCGGTACGGGAATCGCGGGAAATGTCCGCGAACCTGCGGCAAGCGTAATCGCTCAAATCAACAGTCTAAACAACAAAGTGATTTCTATTGATATGCCTTCGGGAATGAGCACAGAACCTCCCGCCCCATCCTGCTATAACGAAACGGAATCGCGACAAATAATCAGGGCGGATATTACATTGACGCTTGAATTTCCGAAACTTGCGATGCTGTTACCCGAAACAGGAGAATATGCCGGAACAATCGTTACGCTACCCATCGGATTGAGCAAACAATATCAGGAGCAAACCGAAACTCGCTACCATTATATTGACAAAACATTCGTCGACAAACTGAAAAAGAAAAGGCTAAAATTCGGTTACAAAAACATTTACGGTCATGCACTGCTCATTTGTGGCTCGAAAAACATGATTGGCGCTGCGATTCTTGCCGCCGGCGCCGCTCTGCGTTCAGGCTGCGGCTTGGTAAGCGCGCATATACCTTACAGCGAACGTGTCGCTCTGCAAACAAGGTTTCCTTCGGCAATATTAAGTTTCGACGAATCCGGCTATTTTTCCGAATTGCCCGACGACATCGGCAAATACAATGCTATCGGAACGGGTTGCGGATTGGGAACGCGTCCCGAAACGGCAAAAGCTCTCGAGTCGCTCCTGAAATCCGCCGCGTCGCCCTTAGTCATCGACGCCGACGCTTTGAACATCATCGCAATGAAGAAAGAACTCTTGAAATATATTCCCCAAAACTCTGTTTTAACTCCACATCTCGGCGAACTGAAAAGATTGACAGGCGAATGGGTTAGCGAAGAAGATAAAAGCAAGAAAACGGCGAGTCTTGCCTCAGAAACACAATCGATTATCGTAGTGAAAGGCGCACATACTGCCGTATATCTGCCCGACGGCACGGTTTACTTCAATTCCACAGGCAACCCCGGAATGGCAAAAGGCGGTAGCGGCGACGTGCTGACAGGCCTGATTACCGGATTGCTGGCGCGCGGATATACGAACTTCGAAGCGGCTGTTATCGGTGTTTACTTTCATGGACTTGCCGGCGACAAAGCTCAGGAAAAATACGGACAGGAAAGTATGAACAGCAATGATATTGAGAATTTTGATTGTTGATTTTTGATTTACGATTTTTGATTTACGATAACATAAAACTTCCGAATCACATAATATGGACGTTGTTTACGAACTGCACATTGCGCTTGTTTGGGGTTTGCTCCGGCGTTTTTTGTGTAGGAAAAATCAAGAAACACTAAATAAATATATATTATATTTCAGAACTCCTATACTATCGCAAATTAGAAAACGAAAATGAGCTTATAGAAAATGAGCTTATAGGAAGCTTATAGGAACCTTATAGGAACCTTATAGGAACGATGAACGATTCACTGTATAACAGACATGAACACCAATGTGTCTTGATGTCGCTAAAATTTGTCACTTTCTATTTTCAGAACTCCTATACTATATCGTAAACTAAACTAAACCAAAATAGAAAGGTAAGGTAATTGAATAGTCAAAGTTATAAATCAACGTCTATAGTTTAATTTTTAGCGCAAGGTGATGCCGAATCATAGCACAGGCAAACCGAAGCTAAACCGAAGCTAAACCGAAGCTAAACCGAAGCTAAAGCGTAAGCAGACATCGTGAAAAACATAAATTGAAAGTTTAATTGAAACCTGAAAAAAACTATTTTTGGGGATTGTTTCATAAAAATAGAAAGTAGTTTCGTTTCAGACAAAAAATCCCCATAGCAACGTTCTTTTTTCTGTATTATGCTTTCATATTCACTTTCTGTCAAGTTAGGTATGGTTTCTTTTAGTAAGGTGCGATTAAATCTTTGTTTTTG
>JAIRLF010000169.1 GCA_031259655.1 Prevotellaceae bacterium | reverse complement strand
AATTGATATGAAACTATATCATAAACCTCGTTTACATAAATATCCGGAACTAAGCGATGTCGGACTATATACATTTTCCGGCTTTGCTCGTCGATATAAAAATGTCCTAAAACCTCGTCCGTAATATGGTATGCGTTTATTAATTCGCCATCCCAGTTTATCTGGATAAGCGTGGAAGGGTTTGTGTCATCGTCGGAAGAAAAATCACGGGTAATACGCAAAAAATAGCAGTAATCTCTTGTAGCAAAAGAACGAATAAGTCCCTTTTCGCATTGCCGCAAGACTGTTTGCATATTGTCCGATTTATAAAACTTGGGGATACAGTTATCCGAAAGACAACAAGTTTTTAATCTATTCCCCGACAAGTCGTAAACCTGAAACATGTCGAAATAATACATTCCGATAATAATTCTGTTTTTTCCCTCATTTAAAGATACGGACGGCGCGTAAATATGATTAAGGTCAAGTTCTTTATTTAAATTCATTGGAGGATAATAATCTATTATTATTACAGAATCTTTATTTCTATCATAGATATAAAACATTTTTTCGCCCTCGCCGATTTTTCTGCCGGATATAAAATTTTTCGATATGTTTGATTCTGCACTGGGCAAAATTGTTACAGGATAAATCATAAATTTGCTGACGGTATACCGGTTTAAGTTGCCGTCGAAATCAATCTTATGAAATTTATTCACTAACCTGCTATCCTGTAACAAAACATCGGGATAGTCGATAGATGACATAAATATAGGGTCGCATATATCATTCGGTCCATATCCGGATACTCCAAAAGACTGAATGATACTTTTCGTTTTTATGTTTATCGCAGTAAGGCTTGTATCTGATTTTGCCTGCATAACAAATGCTACGGTGTCACGAACCGAAACTCCAATAGCATATTTGTCCGTGAAAGAATACAGCGTCTCCGGTGACGCCAGCGTAGTTGCCTGCGATACATCAATATGATGTAGTACAACTTCATCGTTTTTGCACGAAAAGACACACAAAAATACTACCAAATACAGGGATTTTCTCATTTTTCTCATATCATATCGTTTCATTCATTTTAAATATTTTAAATAAATATTCAATAAAATTGAGAGCAAAGATACATTATTTATCAATAGAAAATATCGTGCGTAATAAAATTCACAATACGTTTTTGTAATTATCTGACATTGTCATTTTTATAAAGTGAAAATGTAACTGCACCAATTTTTATTCCCCCCGATTTCTGAGTCAAATCATTGTCTAATTCTATTTTTTCAGCGATAAATTTCCCAATATTTCCCTCGTCCTCAATATTTATTTTGGAACGAATCTTTGCTGTTCCGGATAAAATATGAGATATTTTTTACACAGCCAACAATAATCCAACAGCTATGCTTCCGGCTATAACTGCCAACTTATCGCAGTCGTCGCCGCATACCGTCCGCTAAACCTTTTAGTCATATTTGCTGTTCATCATAAAAAAAAGTTTATTTGTCGATTTTTTAAGATTATTCGTCGATTTTTTTAATATCGGAAAGCAGGCAGACGTACCTTTGACGGAGTTTTTAATTAATAAAAACTAAATCCGGCGTAGCTCAACCGGTTAGAGTATTTCGATGTAATACGCGAAAAGGATTGCAGGTTCGAATCCTGCCGCCGGGACAAAAAAAGATTAATGAAAAAGAAAGCAATATGGCTGACAATAGCGATTTTATTGATGTGGAACATACCTGTTCCGGCGCAATACCCGCAATACTCTGCAACATTTCCGCTTGCGGATTCGATAAAAATACAGCATCCGGCAAAAAAGAATTATTGGCGTCCGACAATCGCAATCATTGGGCTTAACGCCGGTATTTGGGCTTTCGACCGCTATACAATTGCCGGCGGCGCGGAGTACAATATCAGTATAAACACGATAAGGCGCAATCTGCAACACGGTTTTGTGTGGGACAACGACCAGTTTTCGACCAACCTGCTTTGGCATCCCTATCACGGGGGATTATATTTTAACATTGCCCGTTCCGATGGCTTGAATTTTTGGCAGTCTATCCCTTACGCTTTTGTGGGGAGTTTGATGTGGGAGTATTTTATGGAAAACGAATACCCGTCTATCAACGATTTCATTGCGACGCCCATTGGCGGAATGGCTTTGGGAGAGATAACTTTCCGTCTTTCCAATTTGTTGACAGACAACCGCGCTACCGGCTGGGAGCGTTTCGGACGCGAATTTCTATCCACGCTGATTTCGCCAATGCGCGGACTGAACAGAATTATCAGCGGCGATGCGTGGAAAACAGGGAGTACGGAATGTGAATTTTCAGTCGATACGCCTGTTAATTTTTGTGTTTCGGCAGGATACAGGGGACTTGCCGAAGATTCGGAAATAAAAAACAAAATTGACAATACCCTTTTCCTCGACCTGCAACTCCTTTATGGCAACCTCTTTTCGGAAGAAAACGAAAAACCTTACGACGCCTTTCTGGTCGGCGGAGCGTTCAATTTCTTTTCAAAGCAGCCCGTCATCAGCAACGTCAATGTTGTCGGTCAGTTATGGGGTAAAAACATTCCCCTGAAAAGCGAAAAATCGACGCTCCACTGGGGCGTCTTTCAACATTTCGACTATTACGATTCCAATACCGTCGTCGAACGACAGCAGGTCAATTCGTACCGTATTGCCGAAGCTGCGGCGCTGGGCATCGGCGACCAGTACCGCAGAACATCGAAACGCGGCGCTCAATTCTTCCTGAGCGCTTACCTGAACGGAATCCTGCTCGGCGGCAGCATCACCGACTACTATCGGGTAACGAACCGCGACTATAATCTGGGTAGCGGTTTCAGTTCGAAAATTAATGCGGGACTGTTATTAACCCGACGCAAAACGGGACTGAATCTGAAAGTGGAGGATTACCGGCTCTTCACTTGGAAAGGATACGACCCGAAAACGGATTTGACGCAACTGAGCGTCGAAGAACAGCAAAGACTGAATGCTCAGGGCGACAAAGGAAATGTCAGGTTTACAATCTATAACATGAGCCTTCATTACCGCTTCAACAAATATTGCATGCTTTCGCTCGAAACATCCTGCTATCTGCGCTACAGTCACTATAAATACTTTCCGGACATAAAATACCGAATTGTGGAAAGTAAAATCGGAATAGC
>JAIRLF010000110.1 GCA_031259655.1 Prevotellaceae bacterium | reverse complement strand
GACGAGAGAAAAACAGACAGTCTTTTTTCCGAAAACAGGAAGGACATTCGGGCGCGTCGGTCATCTATCCTTATACACGACCCCGGCGTTCAAGCCCGCCTTGTTTCCGTTCGCGACTGCGATTTCGAGCGTGAACATTCTTTTGCCGAACGCAAGGCAATTCAATCGACAATCCTGAACCTGCCGGTTTTGCCGACAACGACAATCGGTTCGTTCCCTCAAACAAAAGAGGTGCGTGAAGTTCGCTCAAAACTGAAAAAAGGCGCTATTTCCGAAAAAGACTATATCGAATCGATAAAAACATTTACAAAAGCAGCAATAGCGGTTCAGGAAGAAATCGGGCTGGATGCGCCGGTTCACGGTGAATTTGAACGTAACGACATGGTCGAATATTTCGGCGAACAATTAGATGGATTCGCTTTTACCCAAAATGGCTGGGTGCAGAGTTACGGTTCGCGCTGTGTGAAACCGCCGGTCATTTACGGCGACGTTTCACGTCCTGCGCCAATGACGACAGAATGGATAAAATATGCCCAATCGCTAACCGACAAGCCTGTAAAGGGGATGTTGACCGGTCCCGTCACAATACTGCAATGGTCTTTTGTCCGCGACGACCAGCCCCGGTCGGCTACAGCAATGCAAATCGCGCTGGCTATTCGCGACGAAGTATACGATTTGGAACAGTCGGGCGTGAAAATCATTCAGGTTGACGAACCTGCAATACGCGAAGGTTTGCCTCTGCGCAAAGCCGACCGTGAGAAATATCTCGACTGGGCTGTCAACGCGTTCAAACTCTCAACGTCGGTAGCGCAACCTCAAACGCAGATACATACGCACATGTGTTATTCGGAGTTCAACGACATCATCACATCCATTGCTGCAATGGACGCCGATGTTATAACCATCGAAACATCGCGTTCGCAAATGGAACTGCTGAATGCGTTTATCAACTACAGGTATCCGAATGATATTGGTCCCGGAGTATACGACATTCATTCGCCGCGTATTCCTTCGGTTGCCGAAATGGAGAACCTGCTCCGCAAAGCAATGAACTTTATTCCAGCCGCACAACTGTGGGTTAATCCCGATTGTGGATTGAAAACAAGAAATTGGGAAGAGACGATTCTATCCTTAAAAAACATGGTGCAGGCGGCGAAAAATATCAGGAATACATTATACGGTAATAAATAAATCACTGAATTATGTTTAAACTATTTAAAGGGTTTCACTTACTTGAAGAACTGCAACAGTCGAAAACCTTAAAACGTTTGTCACGAAAATATCGGCTGAAAACGATGATTACGTTAAGTATTGCATGTGCAGCGTTTTTTGGCGTATGGTTTGCGCCCCATGAAATCCTGCAACTCGGCGACATTTCAATAATCGAACAGCGTGTAGTCGCGATATTCGTATTCGCAGTATTGATGTGGGTTATGGAAGTCATTCCATCGTGGTGTACATCGGTGCTAATCATAACACTGTTGTTGCTTACCGTTTCCGACAACAGTCTGTGGTTTCTTTCCGAAACAGATTCATCGCGTGAAATGGGACGGATTATCGGTTATAAAACAATACTTGCCACGTTTGCCGACCCGATTATCATGCTTTTCCTTGGTGGTTTCATTTTGGCTGTCGCTTCGACCAAAACCGGTCTGGACGTTTTGCTGGCAAAAGTGATGCTCAAACCATTCGGGACAAAGTCGGAAAACGTCCTGCTCGGGTTCCTGCTGGTTACCGGATTTTTCTCCATGTTCATAAGCAATACGGCAACAGCCGCTATGATGCTTGCTTTTCTGACGCCTGTACTCAAAGCGCTTCCAAGCGACGGTAGGGGACGTATCGCAATGACACTGTCGATTCCTTTGGCTGCCAATATCGGAGGTATCGGCACGCCTATCGGGACTCCGCCGAACGCAATAGCGCTGAAATATCTTAATGACCCGGCCGGTCTTGACATGAATATCGGTTTCGGGCAGTGGATGGCTTACATGTGTCCGTATGCAATACTTCTTCTGATGATTTCGTGGATTGTGTTAAAAACGCTTTTTCCTTTTAAACAGAAAACAATACATCTGCAAATAGAAGGAAGCGTTCGGAAAGGCGCGAAATCATGGGTTGTGTATATTACGTTTGCACTGACCATTTTGATGTGGATGCTCGACAAAGTTACCGGCGTCAGCGCCAATGTCGTCGCCATGATTCCCGTTGCTGTATTTTGTGTCGCCGGCATCATTACACGTCGCGATTTGGAAGAAATCAACTGGAGCGTCCTGTGGATGGTTGCCGGAGGATTTGCGTTAGGACTTGCATTGAACGATACTGGCTTGGCTGTCCGGCTTGTAGAATCCGTCTCGTTCCATACCTTATCGCCAGTGCCGGTGATAATCGGAAGCGGTCTGCTGTGTTGGGCATTGTCTAACTTTATATCCAACACGGCGACAGCATCTTTACTGATTCCCATACTTGCTGTCGTGGGAATCGGCATGCAGGAACAACTTGCTGCTATCGGTGGTATACAGACGCTGTTAGTCGGAATCGCCATCAGCGCTTCGCTTGCAATGTCGTTACCTATCAGTACGCCACCTAACGCTCTGGCGCACGCTACAGGATTGGTCGCGCAAAAGGATATGGTCAAAATCGGACTGATTATCGGCGTCGTAGGACTTGTCTTGGGATATACATTACTCGTTGTACTTGGAATATCAGGATTATTTTAATAAATTGAAAAGATGAGGAAAATTGTATTTTTATCGATAATGATTTTATGGACGTCATATGTCGAAGGACAAAACGACTCTGTTGTTACAAAGGTTTATGCACCCGAAATATCGGGATTAATCAAAACCAAATGGGAATACTGTTTTGATGATAATACCGGCAGGTTCGACGTCCGAAATGCCCGCTTGAAAATCGGCGGACAACTGAACCGGTTTGTATATTACGGAACGCAAATGGATTACAGTACGCACGGGAAACTTTCGTTCCTTGACGGATATGTCCAACTGAAACCATGGACTAACTTGACGCTTTGGGTTGGACAGTTTATCGTGCGATTTAGCGAAAATTATGTTATCTCACAATATCAAAACATATTTGCTAATCGCAGTTTTGTCGCTAAATTCATCAATCCGGATGCACGCGACATCGGGATACAACTTGACTACAAAATCACATGCATACCTCTGACTGCACATCTCGGCATCTATAACGGCAGCGGAATAAACAATCCGCAATGGAGGAAATCGCCATTTGTACTGAGCCGACTTGTGTACGGAACGATGAAGGGTTTCCGTGCAGGCGTCAAATATCACGGAGGTAAACCAACAGTCGACGACAGAATCGCTAATTATGGCTTCGACTTGCGCTATGCCGGTGAAAAATATACTCTCGAAACCGAATATGTCGTTAAGGATTCGGTGAATACTGACGCTTATTTGTCGGCGGCTTATCTGCAGAGCGCTTATTTCGTTCCCGTGAACAGGAAAATGGTGCGATACCTCGCTCCAACTATACGTGGCGATGCAATGGGATACGATTTCTTCGACAATGGATTCGACATCTGCCGACTGACCGCAGGTATAAATATCGGCTTGGAAACTAATCGAATGGACGCAGAAATACGTCTTAATTACGAACGTTTCATGAAAAGAAACGAATCCGGACTGAAAGAAGATTTATACTATAGCGCTTATTTCGAAAGAACAGATAAAGGAATGTTCGATAAATTTACAATGGAACTATTGATTAAGTTTTGACGATATTATGGAAACGTGAAAAATAGATTCCGGCGATATAGAGAAAACTATAAAAAATGGGGTGCATTTCAAATTTATAATGTGCCCCAATTTTCGAACAGCAAGTAAAGGCAAAAAAGTATAAATCGCAGTATGAAAAGTAGGCGAAAATTTACAAGCGCCTTTAATCCACATTGCAATAAAATATAGCAAAAGTATTAAAAAATGGGGGCAGAAACATCAAAATTAGAAATAAAATACCCTCAAGCC
>JAIRLF010000108.1 GCA_031259655.1 Prevotellaceae bacterium | reverse complement strand
CCAAACGGCAAGCCCTGAAAGGGCGTAATCAATTATTAATTGACAGATTACGCCCTTTCAGGGCTTACGGGAGGCGGGGGTGATTCGTTTCACAGGGCGTTGCCCTGTGCTATTTTATTTAGGGCTTTCAGCCCTTTTCATTGCGCACAAAATTATGTCGCGCTAAGTACTTAATGACCCTTGTTTATGTCTGTATGTCAATGTGATACAATTAAGTTACATAAGAGTCCCCCAACACCAGAGGCGCAGCCCGAAAAAGAGTAACAGTTGTGACAATGAATTCAAAAAAAAGGAATAAATTTGCAAAAAAGTTCGTGCGAAAGAAGCCGAAAACTCAGTGATATTCTATATCCGATAAGAGTCTGGTTCAAAACGGTCAATGAAGTTCAAATTGGTAGAAGGATACCGTATAGGAGAATATAAAACATTAGACAGTTTATCGCATAGGACTTTTTAAAAAAAAATAATTAATTAATACAAAAACTTTAAATTATTAAAATTATGGGTAAAGTTAGCAAAAAAAGCAAAAAACAAAAAGCGACAAACAGGAAGAAAAAGATCACACAATTTGAGATTCTACGCCCGAATGTAGCGGGCATAGATGTTTCCGACAATGGCGGCATGATGGTGGCCTATCCGATAAGTGAAACGGAAATTGTCGTAGAGGAATTTGATTGTTACACCGGAGATTTGCGTTCTCTGTCCAAGCGACTGAAAGAGCACAAAATCGAAAGTGTAGCAATGGAAAGTACGGGAGTATACTGGATACCGCTGTTTCTGCTGTTACAGGAAGAAGGTTTTGAGGTATATTTAGTAAACTCCAAACACGTCAAAAACGTAACGGGACGTAAGGACGACGAAGAGGATGCGGAATGGTTGCAGAAATTACACAGGTGTGGACTGTTGTCAGCGAGTTTTCAACCGGATGAACAGACACGAACACTCCGCAGCACCGTTCGTCATAGACACAGTCTGATAGAAACCCGTAGCACTTATCTAAACCGGATGCAGAAAGCATTGGAGCAGATGAACATCAAACTACATACGGTTATCAGCGACATAGACGGGAAAAGCGGTCAGGCAATCATCACGGCTATAATTAATGGAGAACGGGATCCGGAAAAACTGGCGAATCTGTGTGATCCCCGAATCAAAGCCTCACGTGAAGAAATCGTCAAATCATTAGACTGTTTTTGGCGCAAGGAACATTTGTTTGAATTGGAACAGTGTTATAAATTATATAAATATCACAATGAAATGATTGCGGAATGCGACAATGAAATGGAACAACTTTTACAGGAAGCGGTTAAAAAAAAACATAATGGCGTGATGCCGGAATTGGGAAAATTGAAAACACAGCTACCACAACCGAAAATGCGAAAAAAAAATGCTGTATCAGACAATGTAAGCGTTTATCTGGAAGAACTGAATGGAGTGGACATAACAGAAGTGTCCGGATTGAGCGCTATGAGTATATTAACAATATATTCGGAAATCGGAACGGACATGAGTTGCTGGAAAAACGCAAAACATTTTACTTCATGGGCAGGACTGGCGCCGAACACAAAAATATCCAGCGGTAAAATCATCAGTTGCCATGTCCCAAAAAAGAAACAGTATGTTGGGCAAGTATTCCGAATGGCGGCGATGAGTTTGCGTAATAATAAAGGTCCTTTAGGTGATTTCTATAGACGGATATGTGCTAAACATGGCGCCGCGGTTGCTATCGTTGCTTCTGCTCGAAAACTTGCTGTTATTTATTATAATATGATGACTTCCAAACTAAAATATAACCCGCAAGATTTAATTAATTTCCAAAACAAATATAAGGAAATAAAAATCAAAAAATTGGAGAAATATCTCGAAAAACTTAAATCTACTGCTTAAGGAGGACGGGAATGCCTGTGCTTAAATATGATACAAGTTAGTTACATAGGAGAGAGTTTGAGTATCCCATGCTTTATTGTCGAATTTAAAATTGTTGTTTGTAATATACATACTAATGAAACAAAGAAACACATGGAGACTTCGGTCTCATGTTTTCCTTGTCGATTTTTATACGAACTATGATTATAAGACTATAGAATAATCGTATGTAGAGCGGAGACTTTCATGCGATGAATAACAATCCCTCTATCTTCGCAAGTCCTCCACGGGCAATGTTTGTTTTAAGCGAACCGAACCTTATAACCGAATTTAATTTAAATCATTGGAATACCTATTTTATCCGAACGAATTTTAATTCATTTAATTTATAGAAACATGAAAAGAATATATTTAATTTTACTTGTATCAATATTATCATTGCAATGCCTTTCGGCTCAGGGATTAAGAGTTGTCTATGAAGATGTCTCTAATATATCAAAAGGAAGAGACGTCAGCAAGGATTTTGAATCTGTCGAAAATCCCGAAGTACGCGCCTTTTTGGAAAATAAGGCAAAGTCGCCAACTGTTTATACATCGGAGTTGCTTGTAAATAAAGGAGTATCTCTTTATGCAAGAAAGGTTCAACCGAAAAAAGAAGAGCCTGTTTCGCTTGGTAACGAACAGACAGCGGCGACAATACGTCCGGTTCGTCAGGTTTATGGAACTTCGGCGATATATAAAGATTATATAGACAGTATAATTGTTACTCAAATGGATGTTGGCGACAAAACATATCTCCTAGAATCGCCTTTGCCACGACAAAGCAGAAAATGGGAGATAAGTTCGGAACAGGCAACCATACTTGGATACACTTGTATTAAAGCAACATCAACATTTGGAGAAGCGAAAAAAATCGGGAATATTGAGACTAAACCGCAAAATATAGTTGCATGGTATTGTCCGGACATCCCGATAGATGCGGGTCCCGACATATATAGCGGGTTGCCCGGATTAATCCTGAAATTGGAAGTAAATGACGGGGTGCGTGTATATAACGGAATTTCAATAGAACCGCTTGAAACGGAAATACAAAAACTCGAAGAAGGCGAAAAGGTTAATTCGGAGGAATTTCTTGCTATCTTAGCGGGATATAACGCCAAAAATCGTGAAAATGTAAAGCAACAAGGCGGTAAAGTCATTGTAATACAAAGATAAACCCCTTGGAGTTAAGAACAAAGAGTCCCCTAAGAAAATGATGAGGCATGAACTCCGGACAACTCCTCTGCGGGGTTGGGAGTGTGCAGTCATAAATCTCAACAAAACAAAAAATTCGCCTTCCACAAGTGGATGTTATGTTATATGCCTCTACGTTGGGGACTCTTACTTCTTAAGTAAAAACAGGTAAAATAAGCCAAAAAAATATGCATTATATATTTAATAAAATTTTCTTATTTCCGCTATGTTTTTGTTTTTGCATGGGAATGCATGCACAGGACAGAAATATTGCCGGTACAATCAGCAATGCACAGGGCGAGGCGCTGGTTTATGCAAACATCGTGGTATTTGACGCAAGCGATTCGTCGCATGTAACTCACTCTAACACCAATAAAAACGGAGAGTATCGAGTCGGTTTCCGCGACAGAGCCGGAGGCGTTTTCATACGGGCGAGTTACCTTGGATATAAATCACAGGACAGGCATGTAACAGCGGAGACCTCACAGATAGATTTCGTCCTCGAAAACTCGTCGGAGATATTGCCGAAAGCTGTTGTCAGAAACAGGATGCTGGGAGCGACAGTCAAGGGCGATACGATTGCATATAATATAGACAAATATACCGACGGTACCGAACAGACGTTGAAAGATATTTTGCAGAAATTGCCCGGTATCGAAGTAGACGAAAACGGGAAAGTGAGCGCTCAGGGTAAACCTGTCGAACATCTGCTGATAGACGGGAAAGAGTTTTTCCTGAATCAGTCGCAAATGGCAACACGCAATCTGCCCGCCAAGTTAGTCGGCGGGGTAGATTTGATAAATAATTATACCGACCTTAGTATTTTGGGCGATTCGAAGCCGCAGGGCATTTCCGCCTTGAACATCAGCATTAAGGAAGAATACAAAAACAGGATAACCGGCACGCTCGCCGGCGCGGGAGGAATAGACGCGAAGTATTCGGCAAAGTCGAACCTGTTCCGGTTCGGCAAAGATTTGGGAACGGCATTTATCGGCGACGCCGGAAATACGGGTCAGATGGCGTTCACCCTCTACGATTATATACAGTTTCAGGGCGGCGCATCGGTGTTGGCGCGCAACAGCAGGATTCCGAGTACTTTTACGCTTGATAACACGGACTATCCCCGCGAATCGTTCAGCGAAGAGGTGAAAAGCAAACCCGGCGAAACAGGCGCCATAAATTTCAGTTATGTTCCCAACAAAAAATTCCGGATAAATTCTTATATCATCGGCAATCATCAGACCCAAAAAGGCGAAGAATTCATCCGGCAAACGCTTGTCGACGGTTCCGGCGCCGGCATGGATATAATGAACAAAAGGAAGTACGAAAAGAACAGTTTTTTGTTTACGAACATGTATTTGAGCGGCGATTACAAGCCTTCGGAGAATTTCTTTATCTCCGACAGGCTGATGTTTAGTGGTCAGAATATGGGCTACAACACCGATATTGTCAAACTTGGTGCGCACAGTTTCGATACGATAGTGTCGAGGCGGCGGTTTGCGCCTGTTGATTTGAAAAATTACCTGTTGGCTCTGTATAGAACCGGTCGCGGGCTTTTGTCGGTAGACGTATTTTACCGGTACTACGATAACCGTTTTTCGCTCGAATTGGATTCGGATGCCGAATTTCTCGGACTGCCCCTGCAAACGCCTTTATCCGGAGGATTGTACAGCGCCGTTCAGGACAACAGCGCCGGTTCGCAGGAACTGTTTGCTAAAGCAAAATATTCTTATTCGATACCATACGGAATCAATCTTGTTCCTCAATTTGGGATAAGCTATTCGTCCCAAAATAAGAATACTCTTTTGTTTCAACGCGACGCAGAGAACGATTATAGCTTTTCGCCCGAAAACGAGTATGTAAACAATGTGCTGTACAACAATTTAGACGCCTATGGAGGCTTGGATATAGCAAAAGTAGCGGGTATATTCCGTTTCGAAGCGGGTATCGAAGGACATTATCACCGTACAGCGGTAAAAGAAGAACAGGATGTCAAAGTCGAAAAATGGAGTTTGCATCCTTATTTGCGTTCGATGGTATATTTCAACGCAGCGCATCATCTCTCCGTAACGTTCTTTACCGGACGGAAAATGCGCCCGATAGACCAGTTGGGCGGAAATAAAGCCGCTGTCTCTTACCAAAGTATCGGGTACGGTTCGACAACAGATTATTTTTCTCCTCAACGAAGCGCGGCTATTCAATATACTCTGTCGAATTTCAGTAAAGGTACAACATTGAACCTGACGTTCACGTATGATAAAACCGACAATAACTACGGCTCTGATGTTATTCCTTATTACGATTATTCCGAAAGTGTCGTGCGATATATCGGTTCGACGGAAATGTTCAGGTCGCGCCTGCATTTCCGGCAAGGTTTGGGAAACCTGCCTTTTGATGTTAACTTCGATATAAGTGCAAATACACAATCGGGAAAAAACTTTGTCAACAGTAATGAAAACAGAATCGCTGTAAACAATATTAACAGCAATTTGACGGTTGTGAGTTTTGCTCAAAGCGTTGTCAATGGCGAACTTGGATGCGAGGTGTTATGGAGTCAAAGCAGAAGCTCGTTGGCAAACAGGACAATGAACTTGCTCACTCTTACGCCTGTGGGTAAAATCAGAATAAAAGGCAGCGAACAATGGTTTATTAATTCATCCTTACGCTATCACAAATACGATTCGGAAGACACAAAAATGAATGTCGCCGTTTTGGATGCAACTTTTCACTACTGCCCGACGAAAAGCAAGTTCGAATTTGAAATAAACGCTAACAATATCCTGAACCTTAATAAAACAGAACGAATATCCGTCGCTTACAGGTCATACTATTTCGAAAAACGTATCTATCAGACTTTACCGGGTTATTGTGTCTTGAAACTGATATACAGAGTCTGAGAACGTGAGAGTTAAGAACTAAGAGTTAAGAGGCGTGCCGGCGCGTGTAAGACGAATACCGGATATTTACAAAGTCGGTTTTTTTCGGGCAGTCTTTTTTTGTCTTTTTGTCGCCAACCCTCTCGAGCAACCCTGTAAGGACTGTAAGGGTTGAACTACTACGTAGTTCTAATGAGGAGGCG
>JAIRLF010000078.1 GCA_031259655.1 Prevotellaceae bacterium | reverse complement strand
CGTGCTCACTATGAACCTGGCTGTCTGTTCGTTTTCCATCAATCTCTTAAAGACTGTGTCATATAATGGATTTGCTATTATCATGACTTTGTAATTTTTTGCAAAGGTAATGTATTTTTTCAATTCAATAGATAAAAAAACATATCGAGATTACTGTTTTAGACGGGCAATTTCGGCGAGTAAAGCTTCTTTTTCGGTGCGCTCACGGGCTATAATAGCGTCCTTTTCGGCAATAACAGCGAGAGCAGCTTCTTTTTCGACGAGAGCGGCTTCTTTTTCGGCGAGAGCAACGTCTTTTTCGGCGAGAGCGGCTTCTTTTTCTGCACGTTCACGAACAATTGTTTGCAGATTATCTTTTTCTGCGGATTCGAGTAACTCCTGATAAGTTTCCCATGCTTCGTGTTCGGCTTCTATTCTCTTGCGTTCATTGACGTCGGAAGCGCAGTAGTGCAAGATGTCAATAATTTGACGAATATTATCGTCATCTATAGAATGATGATAATATTTCGTCGTTTTCTCATCAACAAAATAATCCTGTTCAAACACACTCAACAATTTATCCAAATTCGTCAAGTAGAGTTCTTTTTCTATTTTTCGGGTTTGCACCACCACGCAGTCGTGCATTACTCGTTCTATAAAATGACTTTTAACGTCAAGGACAATTTTATGGACTGCATCGAAGTAATTTTTATTCACACGAACGCATGCCGTCGAGATTTCAGGCAGTTCGAAACCCAAAATATAGATAGCAATTATCGGCAAAATATTCTCTTTGTTCCCAACGATGTCTTTGCGTTTGTACTGTTCGGCAACGTAGTTCCTGAATCGTTGCAGATTTGTCAATTTCAACGCCTTTTGAACTTCTATCAACACTTTCGTGTATTCGTTCTTGCCGGTACGTATGGTCGCCACAAAATCAAGCCGGTACAGACGCAGGGCTACCGCCTGCAACTTGCTCTGTTCATCTTCCACATAAGTTACTTCCTGTGATTTCACTTCTATACTTACCACCGGAATATCCAACAGCGTGCTCACAATGAACCTGGCTGTCTGTTCGTTTTCCATCAATCTCTTAAAGACTGTGTCATATAATGGATTTGCTATTATCATGACTTTGTAATTTTTTGCAAAGGTAATGTATTTTTATTATATCAACACAGTAGCGGGCATGTCCATACAGTCTATTTCGCTGAAACGTATTTTCACTCTGACAGTTTCTTTTAATTGTGTTTCGACAGTTCGTTTCACGACAATGATTTTTGCGTTATTTTTTGTTTTTCTTTTTTCGTCCTCTGCCTTGCGTTTTGCCTTTCACAAGATGACGGGCGGTTTTATATTCGTCCATTTCTTGATTAATCAATTGGAAGTCTATATGTTTTTGCAGAAGGTCGGCATTTGTAAGTTTCACTGTCACTTTGTCGCCGAGCGTATAAGTCATTCCCGACGAGCGTCCTACGATTCGGTAGTTATCCTCGTCGAAATAGTAATAATCGTCCTTCATTGACCTGACAGAGACCATGCCTTCGATTTTAGTATCAATCAATTCCACAAATATTCCCCACTCGGTTACTCCGGAAATCAGACCGTCGAAGATTTCGCCGATTTTATCTTCCATAAATTCAACCATTTTATATTTGATTGAAGCCCTTTCGGCATCTGTCGCTCTTTGTTCCATGGTAGACGACTGTTTGCACATTTTGTCGTAATATTCGACTTCGGCCGATTTTTCGTTGTTGAGATAAATTGCCAACAACCGGTGTACCATCATATCCGGATAACGACGGATAGGAGAAGTGAAATGAGTATAGTATGGAAAAGCCAAACCGTAATGCCCGATATTCTTTGTCGAATAAATCGCTTTAGCCATCGAACGCACTGCTAATGTTTCGATTAGTCCGGCTTCGGGTTTACCTTTCACTTCGGATAAAATCTTGTTCATTTCTTTCGACAGGCGGGTGTCGTCGTCCAATTTCATGCTGTAGCCGAATCGTTTGATGAAAGTTCCGAAATTGTTCAGTTTGTCAAAATCAGGTTTATCGTGTATTCGGTATACAAAAGTTTTAGGCTTTTGACCTGCAACTTTTTTGCCGATTTTTTCTGCAACTTTTTTATTTGCAAGCAACATAAATTCCTCGACTAATTGGTTCGATTCTTTCATTTCCTTAAAATACACTCGCAAAGGTTTTCCGTTTTCGTCTAATTCGAATTTCGCTTCTTCGCGTTCGAAAGTAACAGCCCCGTTCTTAAAACGGTTTTTTCGCATTATCTGAGCCAAAGCGTTTAGTTTCAACAGTTCGTCCGAATAATCTCCTTTTCCGGTTTCGATGACATCTTGAGCTTCTTCGTACGTAAATCGTCGTTTCGAAAGAATCACCGTACGACCAAACCATTCGTTTTTGATTATCGCCCTGTTATCTAACTCGAACACTGCGGAAAAGCACAATTTTTCCTCATCGGGACGAAGCGAGCAAATGAAGTTCGACAGTCGTTCGGGAAGCATGGGGATAGTTCTATCGACCAGATAGACAGAAGTTGTTCGCGATTCGGCTTCTTTGTTTATATTCGAATTAGGTTTCACATAATGAGTAACGTCGGCAATATGCACGCCGATTTCCCAATGTCCGTTTTCCAATAAACGGACAGACAATGCGTCGTCGAAATCCTTTGCATCTTTAGGGTCGATAGTAAACGTAGGCGTATTTCTGAAATCGCGGCGATTAGCATAATCGGCGGCTGTGATTTTCCCCGAAATGCGTTGCGCAAGTTTGTCGATATGTTCGGGATAGGAATACGGCAAATCGAACTCGGCGAGTATTGCGTGCATTTCGACGTTTACGTCTCCCGATTCTCCGAGAATATCAACGACTTTGCCGGTAGGACTTTTCATTTCCTTTTTCCATTCCACAATGTCGGCGATGACCTTTTGACCGTTTTGCGCGCCTTTGGTGTTCGACAATGGGATAAAAATGTGATACGGCATATTTTTGCTGTCGGGAATCACAAAAGCGTATTTGGGCGACACTTCGATTTTTCCAACAAACGTACGTTTCGACTGTTCGAGGATTTCTACTATTTCGCCTTCCGCACGGTTTCCTTTCTTGTTGAATACCTTCACTTTTACTTTGTCGCCGTGGAGAGCCTGATTCATATTGTGTTCATAGACGAAAATATCTTCAGCGGCTTCGTCGTCCGGGACTATGTATGCCGAGCCTTGTTTGGTAACATCGACTGTCCCCGTCAAGAAGACGTCTTCGGGCTTCTTGTACATGTATTTACCCAAATGCGGACTCGTTAAAATCCCGCGTAAAACAAGCCCGTCTAATGTCACTAAAAGCATCTCTGTCATATCTTTATCGAGATTGACGACAGACGCAATTTGCTTGTAATTATAGAGTTTTTTAGGGTTTGTCTCAAAAATATTGATTACGCTTTGCAAAAAATCTGTTTTGCTCTTGTTTTTTTTACTCATTGACTATTCTTTTTATCGATTACTCAGGCAAATGACCTTATATTCAAATCTTTTCACTAAAAATCTCCGTCATTTACCGTTGCAAATATACGACAAATTTATGAATGGTACGAGTATATTTCAAATTATTGTCAATTGTCGCAAATTCGACTTATAATGACGCTTGTCGCAAACAACATATTAACAGGCGGCTATTATACTCTATTAATTTCCCATTCCATCCAATCATGTAAACCAAAGCAATCACAAATATCACTGTTTTAGTTTTTAATTCTAAAAAAAGTATTACTTTTACACCGAATTTTTATATT
>JAIRLF010000060.1 GCA_031259655.1 Prevotellaceae bacterium | reverse complement strand
CAGACGAAGTTTTCGAAACTATTTCTTCCACAAATGAGTTCCATTCGTTACAGGCGGGGCATTTCCCCAACCATTTCGCCGATTCGTAGCCGCACTGCTGACAAAAATACGCTTTTTTTATTTTCGACATGTCAAATTTTCTTAAATATTTTCGCCGCAAAGTTACAATTAGTTTTGTGGAATCAATCTAAATTATTGTTGTCATGAAATAAAATGCATTAATTTAAATTATACTTATATGATGATTCATACAAATTCATCCCCAAAACCCCGATTCAGACAAAAAGGAAGAGGTGTTCGACACTTTTAACTTTTAGTTTTTAGTTTTTAGTTTTTAGTTTTTTCTGCGACGACATACGTACTTCCTCCGATAAAAATCATATCGTTTACCGATGCTTTATCGACGGCTTTTTTCACAGCTTCGTCGACCGTAGCGACAATTTCGCCGTGCAATCCTGCCGACATGCATTGTTTGGCAAGCGTTTCGGCAGCCATTGCGCGGGGTATGGACGCCTGAGTGAAAAAGTAATATGCATTTTGTGGCAAGAGCGGGATGATGCTGTTCAAATCCTTGTCGCCGGCAAGTCCCAGAACAAAGTACAGGCGTTCACAATCCTGTTCTTTGAGCTGTTGCATAGTGAGTTTCAGACCGTGAACATTGTGTCCCGTATCGCAGACGATTGTCGGATTGCGTTGCAATATTTGCCATCTGCCCTTGAATCCGGTATTTGCGGCAGCGTTTGCGAGTCCCTTTTGTAGCGCTTCGTTGCCGATTTCGAACGATTGATTTCTCAGTACGGCAAGCGCAGTCAATGCCGTAACAATGTTCTTGCACTGATAGTCGCCTTCCAAGTCCAACGAAGCCGTAAACCGTTCGCAGGGAAACAAATCGCTGTTCAGCGAAGCAAAAGTAAACAACTGTTTACCCGGACGGTGTTCGGCAGTCAGCGCTTTCAGACAGTCTTCGGCAAAGATTATGGGAGAATTAGCTTCATTGGCTTTTGCGATAAAAACGTCGGTCGTCTGTTCGTGTCTTTCGCCCACGACCACAGGTATATTCGGTTTGATAATACCCGCCTTTTCGCAGGCAATTTTGTCGAGGCTGTCGCCAAGAAATTCGGTATGGTCAAAGCCGATGTTCGTTATTACGCTAAGTTCCGGAGTGATGATATTCGTAGAATCCAACCGTCCGCCGAGGCCTGTCTCTATCACAGCGACGTCGACCCGCTCTTCGGCGAAAAACCAAAACGCCATCGACGAAGTGATTTCGAAGAACGAAGGTCGCATCTTTTCGATGAAAGCTTTGTTTTCGTTCACAAAATCAATCACTTTTTGTTCCGGGATTTCCCGACCGTCGATTTTAATCCTTTCGCGGAAGTCGAACAGGTGCGGCGAGGTGTACAGTCCCGTTTTGTAACCGGCGGCATGTAACGTCGAAGCGATGATGTGCGCAACAGAGCCCTTACCGTTTGTTCCCGCCAGATGTATGGTTTTATATTTTTTGTGCGGCATCCCGAAATATCTGTCGAGCAAGATGCTGTTATCGAGATTCGCTTTATACGCAGCTTTCCCGATGCGGTGAAACACCGGCAAAGCCTCGTATAAATACTGTATTGTTTCTTTATAATTCAAAATTTCGCAATTTTAATTTACTCAAAGCATTGAATTCAATTCGTCGGTAAAATTCGAACAGTTGTTTCGGGCGTCGAATTTAGCGGCGAGAGTTGTCGCCTGATTTCTGTAATAATCGTACAATACAGAGAGTTCGTAAATGCCGGAAGGATTATACCAGGGGATTTCGGAACTGATATTCAACTGACGGGTTCCGCTTCCTTTGAAAAGCGACAATACCCCCGAACTGAACTGAAAGTTGTAATAATCTTCGCAATTAATACTCCACGAAAGATATTTCTCAAAAAAGTTCCATGCTCTGTTTTTATCCCTTTTAATAAGGTAACAAATCAGTTTGCCCACATATCCGATGTTTGACATATCGGTAGTCTGCATTTCTTCCAGTTTGATTTCGGCGATTTCGAAAAACTTTTCGGCAGAATCCCAGTCGCCGTATTCATAAAGTATATTCACACAAAGACAGACAGTTTGAAAAGGGATATATTTGCAAGATTCTTTTCCGGAAAACAAATCCGCGCCAATATCGAAGGCTTCGTCAAGATTTCCGGACAACAGTTCGTATTCAACCAAATCGTGAATTTCGCAGGCGAGGCAGAACGACAAATCGTCGCGTTCTTCGGATTTTCGCAACTGCAAATATTCTTTTGCTTCGTCGAGTTTGCGCTGTTGAAAAGCCATTTGCGCTTTGGCAGTGTAGTACGAATGCAATGAATATCCGTTTCTTGACAGGCGCGATTTATAATCGTTGATTATAGATTCGAACTGATTCATCGACACATCCGCGTTTCGGCGTGCAGCCTGAATCATCCATTTGTATTCCATCATAAAATCGCTTTCATCACACAGTTCGGGGTCATGTTTGTACGTTTCCAAAATCCATGTAAATGCAGGTAAACCTTCGATGCACGAAGACGTTCCCTTTTCTTCTTCGATGATTTGTTTCCTCAGGTCGAAGCCCCATACTGTATCATTGTGAGCATCGGCGATATTAATCGCCTCTTTCACAAGTTTAACCCTGTCGTATGGCGACTTAACCGTATCTATTTCGATTAACAGTTT
>JAIRLF010000057.1 GCA_031259655.1 Prevotellaceae bacterium | reverse complement strand
GGTTTGGGCAGCGTGAGGGTTTGTTGTCCTCCGCCCGACACTTCGACCGCAGAGCAAACGAGGTGCATCATCGACTCTTCGCCCTTCACCCAGGGACCTCCGCTGCCCGTCCATCCGGGACCGATGCCGAGCATGACGCCGATGTCAAGCCGTTCGCACTCATGCACCGCGAAGGCAAACAAGTCCTGCCATTCTTCGCTCAGGAAATCAACTTTACCGCGAGGAACGCTAAGGTTCACTTCCAGAAACAGCACATGACCGAGGCCTGCCTGTTTCATCGCTTCCAAATCTTTTGTGACGGCTTCTTTCGAAAAATTCCCGTCCATGAAATACCAGTATACGCCGGGACGAGCTTCCAACGGCGGATTTTTGAAGCCGGCTTCCAACGACGATATATCGTTATCCGAGCAGCCGTAGATTATACCGCAAGCCATACAAGTGGCGATAATCAGTCTCACTATAATAGACACTTTTTTCATTTGAAGTTATTTTTTTAATTTCACCGTAATTTTCATTATATTTTGTCCGTCTCCCGCACGTTCGAAAGGTCCCGGTCTCGGGTGTTCGCCGCGTTTGACGCCGAAATAATCTTTGTCGAAGACGATTGGCGTTCCGTCGGGCTGTTCGTAAGCGGCTTCAGGTAATTTAGCTTTGCCGAGACGTTCGGTAGCGACGATTTCGGTTTCTAAACCGTTCAATCCCTGCATGGCAAACGAGATATGTACCTCTTTATCCTTTTCTTCCAACTTAAATTTCGGGTCGAAATCGGGTAGCGAAACGAAGTGTTCGTCTTTGCCGAATTGAACGGCGTGATTGTAATACGCATTGCCGTCCAAGAAGTTAGGATAGCTGCCTTTGCCGTATTCGGTATTTCCGTGTTGCAATTTCGTATCGGGGTTGACGAGTATAAAGAGATTATTGTAGAACCTGTTGTCTCCGTTAAGGATAATCGACAGCCCGGCAATATCCGTCTGATGCGGCAGATGATACGGCGTATAGCGGCTCTTTTCCTGTCGAATACGAAATATCCCCGTAAAGAGATTGTGTACGTAAGCTCCGCCTTGCGACATGTCCCACACGTTTATGGGCGAGCCGAAAATATTATTGTCGACAAGATAGGGTCCATGGTCAACCTCAAAAAAGATGTCTTCCAAATCGTTTCCGTAAACTACATTGCGCGAGATACGGGCGCCCTGCGCCATCCAGTCGAGCCACATTCCGCGTCCGGTGTGGCAGATGCGGTTATTGCGGATTTGCGTATCAATCGCGGCATGGAATTTGATGCCGGCAATTTCGGCTCCCTCGAACTGTCTTTTCACCCAAATATCATGGATATAATTGTGTTCGACGATGCTGAACGCCGCGCCCATGCTGCCGCAGATGCCGGTCTGTTCGCAGGCAAAGATTTCGTTGTTACGAACGATGTGCGAGCCGATATTCTCTTTATTCCAGCCGTTGCGCAACGTGCGGAATGTTACTTCGATATAGTGCAACGAGCCGTCGATGCTCGTGTCCTCCAACCAGACATTGTGTCCCGTGCCGCGCTCTTTTCCAAGGGTGATGCCCGAACATTTGGCGTTGCTGATGACGTTGTTTTCGATAATCCAGCCCTTGTTCCAGTGCGTAGCGACCATTCCGATTTGTTCGGCGGTAGGCGCAGCCCATTGCGCAGCTGCCTGACTGATGTGGAAACCCTGAACAGTCAAATAATTCACTCCCTGCTTTTCGGGATAGAAACATGTGCGTCGCAGGCTGATTTCAACTAATTCCTTATTGGGATTGTGTTGATGGAAATTCGCCCAAATAGTGGTGTTCTCCGCGTCGCTTTCGCAATACCATACGTATTTCGAGCCTTCGGGGTCTTTACTTCGGGGATGAGCTTCGGGGTTACGTACTTTGTCGAGAGTTTCCTTTTCGTAGAGCGATTTGCTGTTCAGGAAAACTTCGCCGGTGTGATGCACTCTGCCCATTCCGCTGAACCAGTCGCCGTAAATGAGGTCGACGTAAGGGTTGTAGTCGCCGAAGAAACTGTTGGGAAGCGTCACTTTCCACACGCCATCCGCCTCTTTCGTCCATGTATTGACAACTTCGGAGCCTTTAATTTCGACATGTTCGCCCGGCGCGGCGCGATAGACGATACGCGCATCCTCGCCTGTTCCACCGCGCGGAGGATTTACCCATTCGCGATATGTCCCCGCATGAACGGTAATCACATCGCCGGCATAAGCCGCCTGAGCCGCCTTGCCGATTGTCCTGAACGGAGATGTTTCCGTTCCCTGATTTGCATCGTTGCCTTTTACCGAAACATGGTACTCCCGTCCATACACAAAACCGGCGGCAAGAAGCATTACAAACAAAATATTTATCTTTTTCATCTGGATATTGTTATTTAATAATTAGTCCTGTTTCATCATCACATCATAATCTACAAATGTAACTTCATATCAATAAGGCAAATCCGATTTGCTCTTTTGCAGTATATTTATACTATACAGTTGCATGTTTTTTCTATTTTAATGCACAAAAGTACATAATTTTTTTAGATTTCCAAGTGTAAAAAATAATTCTTTTGTGTCTTATTCCTTGTTTACAACTGCGTAAATTTCGTTTTTCAGTTCTTGCTCGGTAGGCAAGTAAAGCATATATTTTGAGGCGAAAATCTGTGTGTTGTCTTTCGCAAGCGTGTAACGTACAATTGCTTCGCTTTTGTCGGCACAAAGGATAATGCCAATGGGCGGATTATCACCCTCATTCATCATTTCGCGGGTGTAATAGTTTACATACATCTGCATTTGCCCTAAATCCTGATGCGATAAATCATCCATTTTCAAGTCGATAAGCACAAAACATTTCAGAATATAGTGGTAAAACACCAAATCAATATAGAAATCTCTGCCGTCAAACGAAATACGTTTCTGTCGGGCAATAAAGGAAAATCCCCTGCCCATTTCCAAAAGAAAAGCCTGCAAGTGGTTGATTACAGCCGTTTCCAAATCTTTCTCGTACAAATCGTGCGAGGGTTTTATATCCAAAAACTCCAGAATATAAGGATTGTGGATAAAATCTTTCGGGTCGGGCGGCGCTGCTGTCTTTTGGATTTCGGCGGCAACGGCGTCCTTGTTTCGGCTCGATAATAATCTTTCATAGAAATGCGTATTGATTTGTCTCTCAAGCTGGCGGGTGCTCCAATTTGATTTTACACACTCGTCTATGTAGAAATTGCGGGCTGTTTCATCCATTACTTTCATTATTTTTTTGTAATGTGACCAATTCAATTCGTGACGCAGTGTGTCACGAATTTGAAAAGTCAGGTAAAATTGTCTGATATAGCGAAGATTACTTTCATCAAAGCCTTTTCCAAAGTCGCGCGTAAGTTGCACCGAAAGGAATTTCAGTAACTGTGTTCCGTACTCGGCTCGTTCGTTACCTGCCTGCGCTTCTACAATCTGTTTGCCGATAAGCCAATAGGCCTCAACCATCGCAAAATTGACGGCTGAATATGCCTTTGTTCTCGCTGTGGTCAGAATTTCTTTTATTTGGACATAGAGATTATCGTTGTTTTTTGACAATGTATTTTCCTCGTTCATTTTATTTTACCTCCTTAAAATGTGTTTTGATTTACTAAAACCATGTAATAGTTCCGTTTGGGCGGCTTCCTTGTTTCGGCTCAACAATAATCTTTCATAGAAATTGCGGACTGTTTCATCCATTGCCTTTAAAATCAAACGGTAATGAGTCCAGCCCAATTCGTCACGCAGTGCGTGACGAATTGGAAAAGCTATGTAAAACTGTCTCATACAGGTCAAGTTTGTTACTGTAAAACCTTTTTCAAAGCCGCGCGTAAGTTGTTCCGAGAGGAATTTCAGCAATTGCGTTCCGTACTCGGCTCGTTCGTTACCTGCCTGCGCTTCTACAATATGTTTGCCGATAAGCCAATATGCCTCAATCATCGCAAATTTTTCAATATATAATTTTGTTCTTCTTTCAGAAGAATATATCCCTGTTTCAATTCCAGCGTCCAGCCATCGCCGGTTATGAGTTGTTCTGTTATTTCAACGGGCGCGCTTAATGTTGCTTTTTTCCAGTCGGGAGATATCAATACGCCTTTTTCTAC
>JAIRLF010000039.1 GCA_031259655.1 Prevotellaceae bacterium | reverse complement strand
ATCCCGCTTCGGACGAATGGAATTTACTGCCTGCCGGATTCGTTCAACATAATAATCAAAATTGGATGGTGTTATAACACTATTATCTATTTCCCACTTTGTCGAATCTATTTTTAGATAGTCTTCATCTATACTTATTAAGAGCCTAAACAGTAAATTTAACGCCTCTTCGGGTTCTTTTTTCCCTGTTAAATTACGCAACTCTCGAAAAACACCTATGATGAAAGGGACTGCATCGTTTGGCGTTTTATAAGCCTTTGAGGATAAATAAGTGTAAAACTTGCTTACGTTCTCTTCAATCTGTTCCAATGGATATTTCTCTATTCTATTGTCATACCAGTTATATATTCGAACATGATTATTATCAAGCGCCACGAAATTTTTCGTATTGGTCGACCATGAATCAGAAAAATACGAAGCATTATCGTCTACCGGTGAAATTGTTTGCAAGCAAAAATCTTTATTTCCACCATTAAGCATAATGAACTTATTCTCGCTGAATTTAGGATTCATGGGAATGGGATACAAGCCGGACTGCTGTCGCCAAAAATTTATGTCTGATAGTATTTTCATATTGCAAAGTTAGCATGAAATTTTCGACATTCCACACAGACCGATAAAAATGTCCGGCGAAATTTATCGGGAAAGTATATGAATTATTTTTCAAACCCCTTACTTGTTCTGAAAAATATTTACGTGTTTGTATTGCCTTTCCTGTATTGTGTTGGCGTCACGCCAAATTCTTCCTTAAAGTATTTGTTGAAATATTTTATGTCGTTGATGCCGACTTTCCACGAAATTTCCGAAACGGTATGTTGGCTTGCCTGCAATAGTTGTGCAGCGTGCTTCAAACGTATGGAACGGATAAAATGGTTGGGCGTCTGGCCTGTGATGGATTGAAATTTCGGATACAGGCAACTCCGGCTCATGCCTAAATCCCTGCTCAGGTCATCGTTTGAATAATCGGGATTGCTGATGTTTCTTTCGATCAGTTGAAGCGTTTTTTTGATAAATTCTTCATCTAATGAAGTAGTGGTAATGCTGCCGGGTTGTACGTCTATGGCCTTGTGAAAGAGCTTTCTTCGCTTTTCCTGCTGTTCGATCAGCATTTCGATACGGGTTTGGAGGACTTCAAAATTGAACGGTTTGGCGATGTACGAATCTGCTCCTGCCTTGTAACTTTCAATTTTAGCTTTGTCCGATAACCGGGCGGTCAATAAGATGATGGGGATATGCGAAGTCTGAATATCGTTTTTCAACCGGCGGCATAATTCCAGTCCGTCCGGGCCGGGCATCATCAAATCGGAGATAATTAAGTCGGGATATTTTCGTTTCGCCGTTTCTTCCCCCTCTTTTCCGTCCGGAGCTTCCAGCACATTGAACTGTTGGCTTAACTGTTCGGCCAGGAAATGGCGGAATTCGGCGTTGTCCTCGACGATGAGCAGGGTTTTCCTGTCCGGTTTTTGTTGCATACCGTTTTCTTCCGACGCTCGGGAAAGAGGTGTTACGTCTTCTTTTCCTTTCAAATCGGCAGGGATATAAACGGAAAACGTACTTCCTTCACCCGGTTTGCTATTGACGGTGATCTTTCCTTCATGCAATTCAATGTATTCTTTTACCATGTGCAGTCCTATTCCCGAACCGACCTTATCCGGGGCGTTATTTTCACTTTGAAAAAAGCGCTCGAAAATCGTTTGCTGTTCTTTTTCGGAAATACCGCAACCGGTATCGGTAACAGTGAATTTCACAAATTGGCGGCCATTTTCTTCCGTCAGGTATATTCCGGTCGTAACGTATCCTTCTGCGGGAGTAAACTTCAGGGCGTTAGAGTACAGGTTGTTGAGTATTTTTCGCATTTTTTCCTTATCGAACCATATAAATAACTGTAATTCCCTGTTGTCGAAATCAAAACTAATGGATTTGTTGGCAGCTATTTCTTTGAAGGAAGCATATACATATCCGGAAAAACGGATAAAATCATCGAAAGACAGTTTCAGTTTTTCTCCTCCCATCTCCAACTTCCTGAAATCCAGCAGTTGGTTAATCAAACTGAGCATATTCTCGGCATTCCGGTAAATGGAGGTCAGTTTTTGCTTTAATGTTTCGTCGTTCAACTGTCGGATCAGGGTGCTTAAAGGAGTCATTATTAAAGTCAGAGGCGTCCGAAATTCGTGGCTGATATTCGTAAAAAACCGGAATTTCATCTGGTCTAACTCTTCTTTCCGCTTTTCGCGTTCGCGCGCTTCCCTGAGGGACTGTTTTTTCTTTTTCCGCTTCTGCAGGAAGATAAAAAGGAAAAAGAGAACGGCAACCAGCAAAACGGTATAAAAAACATAAGCATAGACGGTCGCCCAGAACGGAGGCGTAATGACGACGGACATTTCGGCGGCTTCGTCGCCCCAGACCCGGTCGTTGTTTGCCGTATAAACGATCAGCTTGTATTTTCCCGGCGGCAAGCCGGTGTACGAAGCCGTCCCGACGCCGGAAGTCAGTATTTCGTTCCATTCGAGGTCGTAATTTTCCAGTTTGTAGCGGTAGTAGGTATGCGAAGGATTGACATAGTTGAGACCTGCAAATTCAAATGCGATGAAGTTTTCGGAATGGTTCAGCCTGATTCCGGCGGTATTGTTTATGGGCTTTTCGAGGATGATGCGGCCGTTGTATTCGACGTTTTCCCTTATCTGCCGGTTGTATAGCCGGAAGGCGGTAAACAGGGGTTTGTTTTTTCGTTTATTATAATGCACATTGCCCGGATTAAGCCTGTTAACGCCGTGATGTCCTCCGAAATACAGGTCGCCGTTACAGGCTTTCAGCGACGAACGGTCGTAGAATTTACCGCTTTGCAATCCGTCATTCGTACTGTAGTTCACCAGTGAAAAATCGTATCCTCCGGTTGTTTCCTTCATTTCGATCTTGGCGATTCCGTTTACGGTCGAAACCCAGTATTCGCCCCTGTCATCTTCTAAAATAGCGGAAATGGAGTTGTTAGACAGTCCGTTGCCGGCATTGATGATGTACGCTTTCTTTTTGCTGTCGTCCCATATCCGTATTCCCTGTTCGGTACCGAACCATTCCAGTCCGCGCGTATCTTTGAATATGCAATAGTAGCGGATGTCGGCTCCGGCAAATTTGGGGTTGCCGGGATCGTCCGTTTCGGGGATAAACACCTTGTCGGTTCGGGTATTATAGTAGTAGATTCCGTTTTCGCCATACGCGGCGAAGATATGATCGTCGACCGGATAAAAATCGTAATCGAGTTTATGGAAGGCTATTTCGGGATGTCTGTCGCGCAGCATAGCGATTTCGCCCGAATGAACGTCCAGTTCGCCCACGCCTTCATTGTCCACGATCACCCAAAAACGCCCGTCCGGGTCTTCATAAACGGCCCGCGAGATGTTCTGATTGGGATACAGCGTCATGTTGTCGGTCGATTGATTTTAGAATTTCACTCTGTTCCTGTCGATGCAATAAAAGCCGTTGAGGTAAGTTCCTACCCACAGTCGCCTTTTGCGGTCGCGGTAAATCGAAAGGCAGAGGTCGTCGGTGAGTAATCCATCGAAAGCTTTGGCAATCTTTCCGGTCGAGGGGTGGTATCGCATCAGTCCGTTGGTAGTAGTACCGATAAGGATACTGCCGTCGTCGTCTTCAAACAAGCGCCGGACAGCTTCGTTGGTAATGGGCGTACCGTTTTGTACGGTCTGAATCAAGTCGAATTTGCACATGCTTGGGTTGTAATAATACACGCCCTGCCACAATGTGCCTGCCCACACGCCGCCGTTATCGTCGGCGAAGATGCACTGAATGTCGTTGCTTAATACGCCGCTGTTGTTCAGTTTCAGTCCCGGAATAGTATCTACGGCAAACGTTTTCCCGTCGATTTTCCGCAATCCCGACCACGAAGTTCCTACCCATACGTTACCTTCCGTATCCATATCGATACAAGTAAAAAAGTTGGACGCTCCTTCTATACCGACCACTTCGCGCCACGTTTTGTCGATGCGGCTGTAATAGCAAACGGCGTTGTTGTACATCAGCCACAGGTCGCCGGCAGAGGTGGGATGTATGCTCAGGCGGTCTGTAATGTCTGATATTTTGCCGACGAAACAGGCGTCCTGCTCGACAAATTCCTGCGACGCACTGTCCCAGCAACGTAGCAAGCCGCTGGAGTACATAATGTAATAGCGATTTTTATATTGAGCTATTTCTTTGGGAACGCCGTATTGCTGCGTAAAACGTTCGTCGCCATTGTCGATGATTACAGACTGTTTTCGGGTAATATCGTAAAGGATAAAAGCGTTATTTTCCGTCAGGAACCAGAAATTTCGACTTTCGTCGATGAAGAGGTTTTTCAGTTTGCCATGCACATTCATCCGGCGCAGTTCGCTGTCGATATCGTATATGAATTCATTCGTATTCAAGTCGAGAAGCAGGAGGTATCCGGGCGCTTTCATCCACATACGCCCCTGGTCGTCGAGGTATTCCTTGAATATCTGATAGTGGTTGTAGCTCCATTTATAACTTTTGCGGCGGTCGTGATAGAAATGTTCGAATGTCGCCCCGTTGTATATGTTAAGTATGGAAACGGTGCGGATAGCAATTCGTCCGTCCGGCAACTGCGTGAAATATCTTATCTGATTATCCGACAAACCGTCGACTATATCCAGATGCTGAAATATATACTGCGCCTGCGCGACCTGGCCGGTCATTAAAAAGGCAAGCGCAATAATGCCAAAGGGTTTATATAATAGTTTCAA
>JAIRLF010000341.1 GCA_031259655.1 Prevotellaceae bacterium | reverse complement strand
TGTATAGAAAATACAAACTGTTTTATTCCGAGATTACTTCAAATTTAATCTTGGCATGAATATTTTTGTATATCTTGATATCGGCTTCGTAAGTTCCAACTTCTTTAACATTGTCTTCGCCAACGATAGAGATATTTTTCCTGTCGATATCGAACCCTTGAGCTGTAAGGACTTCGGCTATTTGAATATTGTTTATTGACCCGAAAATCTTTCCTGTCGAACTTGTTTTAGCGCCGATTTTTATTACTTCCAGCGCTTCGAGTTTGTTCACTGTTTGAGTTGCTTCCAAACGGAATTTCTCTTCTTTATGAGAACGTTGACGGATATTTTCGGCGTGAATTTTCTTTGCCGACGAAGTGGCAAGAATAGCTAATCCCTGAGGAATCAGGTAATTTGTAGCATAGCCGTTTTTAACGTTTACTATATCATCTTTCAGTCCCAAGTTTTGGACATTCTGTTTCAAAATAATTTCCATAAAATTTTACGTTTTTTATTTTAATAAATCTGTTACAAAAGGCAATAATGCTAAATGCCGTGCGCGTTTAACAGCTTGCGATACTTTACGTTGAAATTTCAATGATGTTCCGGTTAAACGGCGAGGAAGAATTTTTCCCTGTTCGTTCAGGAACCTTTTAAGAAATTCCGCGTCTTTATAATCTACATACTTGATTCCGGCTTTTTTAAAGCGGCAGTATTTTTTCTTCCTAACGTCCACTGATGGTGGATTCAAATATCTTATTTCATTCGGTGTTATCATGACTTACTGATTTTGAGATTGTTCTTGTTGCTGATTTTGAGACTGGTTTTGCTGTTGCTGTTGCGGCTGTTGCTGTTGCTGTTGCTGTTGCTGTTGCGACTGTTCCTGTTTAAGATTTCTGCGCTTTTCGGCATAGGCAATTGCATCCTTATCCATACTAACAGTAAGGAATCTGATAATTCTTTCATCGCGGCGATACTGTGTTTCAAGTTTTTCAACAAAATCGCCTTCCGATTTAAACTCAACAAGATGATAAAATCCTGTTGTTTTCTTCTGAATTGGGTACGCCAATTTGCGCAGCCCCCAATTTTCTTCGTGGACTATCTCGCCTCCATTATCGCTGATATAGTCCAAGTACCTTTTTACCGTCTCCTTTACCTGTGTTTCAGATAAAACGGGAGTCAAAATGAAAACGGTTTCATACTGATTCGACATATTTTACAAATTTCTTTTTTAATAAATATTTTACAAATTTCAGGGCGCAAAGGTAAAAACTATATTTTAATCCGGCAAATTTTTTTTCGAAACATCTTATTTTCAGGTTCTGCAATTTCTCCGAACAAGCCGTACATCCCGCTGTTCGACAGGTCTATGACGGCTGTCTTCGGTCGCAGAATTTCAATTGACGCGACGGAATTCTATTACTCAAATTTCCCGACTTGATAGACATAAAAATGATAAAAGATACCTGACTTCGTTTCTCAATTCTCCTTTTTATTCTCAGCAAACTTCATCCACGGTTTGATTCCCGCACAATTTCGCACCATATTTTTCAGTGTTTCGATATTACCCGACGAAAAGAACTCAATTTTTTTTTGATTGTCGGGAGATGCTCTCAGGTTTTCTTTTTCGAGAATATATTTTGTTCGTTGAGCTATAGCGGGCGCGGGGTCGTCCAAAACGACAGAATCGCCTGTTATTTTTCGTATATCTTCGATAAGAAAAGGAAAGTGAGTGCATCCCAATACTAAATGGTCTATATGTCCTTCTATTAGAGGGTTAATATAATTACGCAAAACCTCTTCGGATTGTTTTGTTCCCTGCAATCCGTTTTCTACAATATCGACCAGTTCACCGCCTTCGACAAGAATCACCTCTGTTTTTCTTGAAAATTCACGTCTTGTATCATTGAATTTCTTGCTTTTAAGTGTTCCGGAGGTAGCCAAAATCGCAATCACTCCGGTTTTTGAATTTATTGCCGCCGGTTTCACAGCAGGCACAATCCCAACAAACGGAATGCCGAAAGTCTTTCTTAAATAATCGATTGCCTGCGATGTCGCCGTATTGCACGCCACGACAATTATTTTGCATCCTTTATCAATAAGGAACTGTGTTGCTTTCGCGGAATATTCGACTACTTCGTTCCGAGTTTTTTCGCCATACGGACAATTTGCGTTATCTGCATAATATACAATCGATTCGTTGGGCAACAATTTGTCTATCTCTAACCATACCGACAACCCTCCCACTCCGGAATCAAAAACACCTATCGGCTTATTGCTAACGTTCATACGCGATTTGTTTTTGTATGCCTGCACCGTTTCCGGCTTCGTGTTGCAACAGCCATTGTTTACATTCGAGTCCGCCGCCGTAGCCGGTCAGACTGCCGTCGGCACCGATGACCCTGTGGCAAGGTACGACAATCCAAAGTTTGTTTCGGTGATTAGCGCCGCCCACTGCGCGCGTCAATTTGCTGTTTCCTAATCGTCGCGCCAATTCGATATACGAAATTGTTGTTCCATAAGGGATTTTGAGCAACTGTTGCCATACTTTTTGTTGAAAATCCGTACCGTTCTGTTTGATGGGAATAGTAAAATCGGTGCGTGTTCCTGCAAAATATTCTCCTAATTCGACGATACACTGCCGGATGTGCGGCAATAATTCGTCCGGATTATCTGCAGGCAACGTTTTATCTGCGGATTTAAGCAAACGAAGCGAAGTAATATATTGTTCATCGGCAGTGATTTCTACCAACCCTAAAGGCGATTGTGCGTATGCGATATATTGCTTATACATTGTCCATTCCTTATTTTAATACAAATGCAAAAATATAAAATATTTTACTATTGAAGGATAAAATTTCGAGCGCTTTTTTATTTGTTTTAACATTAGACAGTTGCGAGGGATTTACGATTTACGATTATTTACGATTTTAGATTGTTGCTTACACACGAAGGATGCTACCCGAAAAAAAGTGCACGCAGATAACACAGATATCTGCGTAAATCCTTCTAATCTGCGTCATCTGCGTGCTTATAATGACGCTTTTCGGAAAAAGTGCACGCAGATAACACAGATGAACACAGATATCATCTGCGTGCTTACAATAAAGATTTCAAAATCCGTGAAAATCCGACAGTTCATTCATCCACATAGCGTAGCTTGCGTCGCTTGGCATACGCCAGTCTCCGCGTGGCGAAAGGTTTACCGAACCGACTTTCGGTCCGTCGGGTAAACACGAGCGTTTGAATTGTTGTGTAAAAAATCTTTTGTAGAACACTTTCATCCATTTAAGTATGGTATTGTGTTCATAAGTATCTGCAAATGCAATTTTTGCCAGGAAAAATATTTTGGAAGGCGAATATCCGAGCCGCAGCAAATAGTAGAGAAAGAAATCGTGCAGTTCGTAAGGTCCGACAATTTCTTCCGTAGCTTGCGTAATTTGCTGTTTTTCGTCAGCCGGCAGCAGTTCCGGAGATATTGGAGTATCAAGAATATCTTTCAGAATCTCCCTGACACGGTTTTCGAGCTGAGTATCCGCAATCCAGGCTACGAGACCTCGCACCAGTGTTTTCGGAATGCTGACATTGACCGCATACATCGAGATATGGTCGCCGTTGTATGTTGCCCATCCGAGCGCAAGTTCCGACAAGTCGCCGGTGCCGATTACCAAGCCCTTACATTGATTTGCTATGTCCATCAGGATTTGGGTGCGTTCGCGCGCTTGAGTATTTTCGTATGTAATATCCTGTATATCCGGGTTGTGGGCTATATCGTCGAAATGTTGGATACAAGCCTTTGTGATGTCGATAGTGCGGATAGCGACGCCAAGTTCTTTCATCAACGCAACCGCGTTGTTGTAAGTGCGTTGCGTAGTTCCAAACCCGGGCATCGTAACGCCAATGATATTTCCGCGCGGGATGTTCAGTTTGTCGCAAGTTTTTACACATACCAAGAGAGCCAGAGTGGAGTCCAGTCCACCGGAAACGCCTACGATTAGCCTTTGTATTCCTGTGTGCATGACGCGTTTGGCAAGTCCGCCAACCTGAATCGAAAATATTTCGTTGAAACTTTCGTTCGCCGTTTCCGGTTTCGGAACAAAAGGTTTCGGGTTTACAGTGCGCAATATTTTTGTTTCCTTTTCGGGGAAATCTACCGGTATAAATGTGTATTGATTAGCATCGACATAGTTTGTGAACGAAGTATTTTTTGTGCGCAGAGCTCTCAATCTGTCGATGTCTATCTCGGTAACGACAATCTGTTCGGCGAACGAAAATCTTTCGGCTTCATTCAGTTGCACGCCGTTTTCGGATATAATCGCATTTCCCGAGAACACGATGTCGGTAGTTGATTCGCCCCATCCTGCGCCGGAATAAACGTATCCCGCCATACAGCGCGCCGACTGTTGCCCGATAAGCGTCTTACGGTATTCGTGTTTGCC
>JAIRLF010000297.1 GCA_031259655.1 Prevotellaceae bacterium | reverse complement strand
CGCCTTACTCCGACACATAAACTATATCATCCTCTTTTTCATTGACAAACTCAAATTTGATAGTTCGGTCTATACCTTGCGCCAGAGTATATGGCGAAACGAAACCCGTTGAATGAACTTTGTCGGAATCGAACTGTGTTGTGGCGCAGAATTTTTTTACACGAACACTGCTGATTGAAAACTTTTTGCGAGTAATCCATGCCAGAACGTCAAAACAATACCCGCCAAGCATCCCAAGCCAATACGGAATCTTGACAGACGGAATTTTTTTATCCAACGATTTTCCCACAACTTCAACGAGTTCGTTCATTGATAAATCGGGCTTGTCGATGTAATTATACACTTCGTAATTTGACTTGGCATTCGCTGTCAGATATTCGATAAACGCGACAATATTACCTACATAAGCCATTGATTTTTTGTTATTACACTGTCCTGTCTTCAAAAATTTGCCCGAAGAAATTTGCTTCAGCAAATTGTAAACGTTCCCGCGGTTTCGTTCTCCGAAAATCACAGTAGGACGAAGGATTCGCAACATTTTGTCATTAGCGTCCTTACCGTACCATTCACGCAAAACTTCTTCCGCCTGCCATTTACTTTTGCCGTAATGATTAAACGGGTCGGCAGGATGACTTTCGTCGGGATTTGTCTTGTTCAATCCGTAAACGGCGACAGAACTTGTGAAAACTATATTTTTAATCCCGTTTTCATCCATCACATCCACAACATTTCGCGTCCCTTCGACATTAACATCGTAATACAAAGAAATCGGAGACACATCGTCGCGATGCTCCGCAGCCAGCAATATCACCAAATCGAAACCTTTCAAGAGCGGTTTTAATGCGTCCTTATCCCTGATATCAACAATAGTTGTCAATTCCGGATATTTTCTGCTCTGCTGTTTGTCGAAATTAACGATTGTGTATCTGTCTTTTAAAAGGTCGATGAGGCGCGTGCCGACAAATCCGGAAGCACCGATAAGTACTATATTTTTTATTTTCATTTTACGAATTTTTTGAACAGCTAACAGCTATTGTTTTCATTGTCTTATAAAATTCTTTTTAACCAAAATTCAAAAGCAGGGTCAAGCAGTTCTATAACGCCGTTTTGTTTGTCTATAAAATCCTGTTTTTCGAGTGATTTTATATTTTTTATCACATTTTGCGGAGTTCCTATCCTGTAGGAGCGCAAAGTTTTTACAGCGGTCAATTGCTTTTCGCCATTCACAATTGCTTTAAGCAGTTCTATTTGTGTATTATTCAGATGTTCTGTTTCTGCCTGATAAAAAGGCGTATTTATTTCCAACAAACGATCCAACGCTGTCGTTAAAATAGCATCGGTCGCTTCATTATCAGTGTTTTCCCAAACATAATGCGACAATTGTTGCACATAATAAGTATGATTTTTCATGTTTTCAACAATTTTTTTCGACAAGTTTTCTGAGATTATTTTCCCTGTTTCCGAAAATTTTTTTACAATAAATGGCGTCCAATGTTCTGTCGCTATTTTATTGAGCATAATCACATCGCCAAAACGATAAAATGCACGGTTTTTTTTATTAAATATTTCCGTCATTAAAGTCCTTTTACTTCCATACAGGCAGTAACTTACATGCTGATGATGCTGCCAGTGCGACCGTAACAGTTTTTCAAACGCATCACTTGAATCGAAACTGTTGATATTCTGAAACTCATCGATACAGACAATCAACTGAATATTAAATTTCTGTGCAATTTTTTCCGGGAAATCAAGAATTTCATCTTTGTTCTTTGTCAAATCTTCCCATCTGAAACTTACTGAAAAATCATTTACAGGGTCGATGCCCATATTAATTTGCGGAACAATCTGTTTGAAAAAAGATTTCGTCGTTTCCACCCAATTTTTCCATTTCGAAGAAGTTACTTTCAGCAATTCGGTAGTTAACTTCGCATAAAAATCAGCCTCGTTTCTGATTGCAAACATATCAAGAAAACACCACCGTACATTTTCTTCTTTTGCATAAATAATCGAAGTGTGCTTTACAAGCGACGATTTTCCCCATCGCCGAGGCGATATTAATACCGTATTAATTCCGCTTTGCATATTCAACCACAGATGCTCAATGTCTTTTGTCCGATTGATAAACGAATTTTCGACAACCGTTTTTCCAAACAAAAATGGCGACCTTTTCCCCTTGACTCCTCTCATTAACATTTTATTAACAGTTCAACCAAATGGTATTATACCATTTGGTATAATACCATTTGGTATAATAACTTTTCTTGTGATTTATCCCTACATTTCTTCCGGCGAAAGTCCCTTGTATTCAACTTTAAAATCAGGATATTCCCGAATTATACCGGCAGATTTTTTTTCAAGCGCCGAGATATTAATCCGTTTCTTATTTCGTTTTACTTCGTAGAAAAACAGCTGTTTGTCCATTTCGTTCAGTGCGACAATATCAATTTCATCTTCGCCTTTTTTATTCCAGTAACTGCCGATTTCGGAAAAACGTTTTGACTCGGCAAGCGCCGAACGAAAATATTTTTCCAGTATCAGACCGCTATACGTTTCATAATCACGTTCTACAATGTTGCGCACATACTCTAAATTTCCTATTTCGACGGCGCTGCGATATTTGTAAATAAATC
>JAIRLF010000314.1 GCA_031259655.1 Prevotellaceae bacterium | reverse complement strand
CTGCCAAATCTGAAGAAAAAATAAAGCATCGTAAAGACAAGCCTCACATTTGCCTGTCTCTACGATGCGACAAATCTACAATCGTAAATCTACAATCCACAATCGTAAATCTACAATCTAATTGTATTACGCTAATTTTTCCAGAACGTCTCTTGTTTTCGCAATTTCCTCGTCCGTAAGCTGGAAATTCTTCATTTCGCCGCTGAGGAACTGGTCGTAAGCGCTCATATCAATCAGTCCATGACCCGAAAGGTTGAACAGAATCGTTTTCTTAACGCCTTCTTCCTTTGCGATTTTCGCTTCGCGTATTGCCGAAGCTATTGCGTGAGTCGATTCCGGAGCAGGGATTATGCCTTCGGTATTAGCAAAAAGTTTGCCCGCCTCGAAAGTTTCCAGTTGAGGGATATCCTGCACTTCGATATATCCGTCTTTGTGCAATTGACTGACAATAGTTCCCGCTCCATGATAACGCAAGCCGCCGGCATGGATATCTGCCGGTTGAAAATCGTGTCCGAGAGTGTACATCGGGAGCAAAGGCGTCAATCCCACGGTATCGCCGAAATCGTACTCGAATCTCCCTTTCGTCAGTTTCGGGCAACTTGCCGGTTCTGCGGCAATTACGCGTATATCTTTATTCTTGGTCAACTTGTAGCGCAAAAAGGGAAAACTGATTCCCGAAAAATTTGAGCCGCCGCCAAAGCATCCGATAACGATGTCGGGATATTCGCCCGCCATTTCCATTTGCTTTTCGCTCTCAAGACCGATGACGGTTTGATGCAACACCACGTGATTCAACACGCTACCCAGAGTGTAACGAGTGGACGGGTCTTGAACCGATTTTTCCACAGCCTCGGATATTGCTATTCCCAAACTGCCGGAATTATTTGGGTCTTTAGCAAGTATCGTTCTTCCCGCGTTTGTAGTGTCGCTTGGCGAGGAGAAAACATTTGCGCCCCATGTTTGCATCATCACTCTCCGGTAAGGTTTCTGGTTATAGCTGACCTTCACCATATAAACATCCAGTTCGAGACCAAAAATGCTTGCTGCGAAACTCAGAGCCGTACCCCATTGTCCCGCTCCCGTTTCGGTAGTCAACCGTTTTATTCCTTGAGCTTTGTTGTAATACGCCTGAGGAAGAGCCGAATTAAGTTTGTGCGAACCAACCGGACTAACGCCCTCATTCTTAAAATAAATATGCGCTGGCGTATCTAAAGCCTTTTCCAACCCTGTGGCTCTGACCAAAGGCGTGGGTCGCCATATCTTATACAGTTCCCGCACACCTTCAGGGATTTCGACCCATTTATCTCCGGTTAATTCCTGCTTAATTAATTCTTTAGCAAAAATCGGTTCCAAATCTTCCGGAGCCAGCGGTTTCTTCGTTGCAGGATGCAACGGAGGAAGCGGTTTCACAGGCATGTCTGCCACAATGTTATACCATGCTTTTGGTATATCATTCTCATCTAAAACAAATTTTTTTCTCATAATCATACAATTTATTATTCAATTAATACTTTAATACTGTTCACTTTAAAATCAGAAAAACCTGCCGTGAGAACGACAGGTTTTCCGTATATTTTGGTAACAAACACCGTATCCACTCTCACGATTCTATCTTCAAGCGGCGCCAATATACACTTATGTTTGTTTTAATTCGCATTTTACAATTCAATTTTACGGTGCAAATGTATAAATTATTTCAATACACGATACTTTTTTACTGATTTTTTTTTCATGTACACGTGTAATTATTTCTTGTTTAATTTTTTATCAAGTTCTTTTTGTTTCTTTTCCAATGCTTTTTGTTTAGCTGCCGCCTTTTTTTGCTGTTCTTTTTCTTTTTTAGCAGCGGCTTTTTCTTTTTGTGCAGCTTTTTTATCTGCGGCTTTTTGCTTGTCGGCGGCTTTCTTGTCCGCTAATTTTTGTTTATCGGCAGCTTTTTTGTCTGCCAATTTTTGTCTCTCCTCTTCTTTTTTCAGTTTTTGTTTGTCAGCCTGCATCAGTTTTTCGTTCTCTCTCTTTGCTTTAGCTTCTTCAGCGGCTTTTTTAGTCAAAAAAGCATTATTCTTTTTGATATATGAATTTATTTCATTGTTATCGTTTGTGGTATAAAATTTCTGATACGAAATGTATTCCTCAGATGAAAGAGTCGTTTTAAGCATATCCATCCGCTCCTGATTGATGTAGTTGATAAGTTTAGTATAATCAGGAGTTCCCAAAGCCAGATCCGCAATTCGTTTCTCTGTTTGGGAGAAAATATTATAAACGGATTTCTTTTTATTTTCGTCTAATTTAAGACGGGCAACAACAGCGCTTGTTTTTTCTTCAACAGGGTCTTTAACTGTAGTTTGTCCCGTTTGAGCATAGGATTGTATCCCTAAAAACATCAAAAAACTCAAAAACAATATCTTTTTCTTCATCTCTATAATTTTATTTACAAATAAATACAACTTTAATAATGTTGTGACAATTCCTTCTAATAACGGCGCAAATTTAGGTATATTTTACAAATCTCAAAAAATAATATTACATTTTTTTGTATAATTTCACATTTTTTCACAATCGCCTCATCTGTTTATCCGGTTTTAATAGCTATAATCCAAATTGTTATAAATAATAATTCACAGAGAGATTAATTTAAAAAGATGTAAAATATTTTAGATTTACGATTTACGATTTATGATTTAGTGTCTTGTCAACGCTTGGTCGCAATGACGAAATACGATAATATCCGGTTGACACGACACTATTTAAAGTAAAGAACTGTTGGCGCCAGCCATTTTTAG
>JAIRLF010000293.1 GCA_031259655.1 Prevotellaceae bacterium | reverse complement strand
TCTACAAGCCATCCCGGACGGCAAACCGGCGCAAGTACAAGCACGTATGGAGTAGTGGCGTAATTCGTTGTAAGATATTCCTTCACAGGAGCGTAATCGGCAATATCGCGCAAGTATACAATCATTTGCATCACGTCGTTCATTTGCATTTCCGTCTGTTGAAGCAAAACTTCGATATTTTCGAAAGTGCGTTTAGTCTGTTTGATAATATCGGATGGATACATTATTTCGCCTTTATTGTTGATACTCGCTGTACCCGAGATAAATACATGTCTGCGGTCGCCATAATCCACGCTTGTAGCCCGTTCGAAAGTCACACCGTATTCGCTTGTAGGGTTCAGGTGCGTAGGCGCTTGTATATATTTCACTTGTGCGGGTTTGATACCTTCGATAGCGTATGCGTCCATGAGCACGAGCGATTTGGAATTGGTATAACGTCCTTCGATTCCCGTACTTGCGATAAAGTGCGTTTGAGAAGTCAGTCCCTCTTTCTCGAAAAATTCTTTGCGTTCCTTCACCATTCCTGCATAGTGGATATCAACGCCTTGTACATAAATCCATGTCCGGATACAATTATTTTTCAGCGTACAGTTTCGCGCCGCAAGACGGTTTACATAACTCTCGAATATCGAACGTGTTTCCGCCTTTTCGTCGGTCATTGGCGTGTGCAGTTGAGTATTATACAAGTGTTTGTATGCCGGACGTTCCGCTATATACGTTCCCGAATCCTCGCAGGTTTTGCAATCGGACATAAAATATGCCCAAACATACATCTTTGTGCCGTCTAACGGCGACTGTTCGACGATGGAAACAGCAATATTATCGCTTTTCTTGCACAGGAAATCCCCCTGATTCACAGCGTCGCTAACAAAATAGCGTTTGAATACGCAGTTTACATTTTTCCCAAGAGAATTTTTCAGACGAACGATAGCCGTCTCAATACTGTTGAATTGCTGTTCGGCGTTTAAACGGGCGTCGCTTATCCGAAACATTGCATGATACTCGGCTACAGCTTTTGCCGGACAATATCCGTTCAACGTAGCTGCAACATGAATATCATCCCATTCTATTATATCAAAATTGATTGTTTTATTGTTTTTTATCATAAATAAATTAAATTCTTGAAATTCACCTTTCGCAACCATTTTTTATCCATTCTTCGAGGAGGACAATATCGTCGTTACGGGTCACAAAACCGGTATGCGGTTGAGCCGGAACGATATTTTCATCTTTGAGAATATCAAGTAAAAAACTGTTATTGATGTCGAAAGGAGTAACCCTGTTTTTTGCCGTGTTTATAGATGAAACTTTGTTTACAAGGTCGTTATAACTCTTGTCTGCCGTGAGCGTCAAGTTTCCGGCGCCGACGCCCTGATGACAGGATACGCAAGTATACTGTTCAAAAACAAGATTTTGTATTCGATTATAACTTGCGAGATACACTTTCGATTCGGGGATTACGATACTGTCGTCGGCAACTGTAATGCTCGTTTCGAATAACGAAAACACCGGTTGCCGTCCTAAGTCGGTAAGGCACAGCATCACGGATGTTGCTTCGGATGTAAGATTGTCAATCGACACTTTTACCGGTTCTTGATTTTTCGGTTTCATAATCCTGACCGAAGCGAGCGGAACAGACTGTTTATCGTCGCCGAAAGCGCCGAATATCAGCGGATAATCGTTAGGAAAAGCGTCGAGATTCTCGAAAACGAAAGTTGTCGAGACCGTTATTCCCTCGTTATTTTCATATTTTTTGGGATAGATGTCTCCGCTATCACACGAAAACAGCAACATCGCCCAAACCAACCACATCGGTACCTTTAATAAAAATTTCATCATCATCATTCTTTTTACAACTTGCGAAACAAGGTATATCCCTGTCTCTACGCCTGCTTAGAACGAAAATTGCAGCATCACCACAGCGCTATGTTCCGCGAGTCCCAAGTCGTCAAGGTCTCTTGCGTCCTGATTTTCATGTCCCCAACGCCCGAGATATTGGTACATTGCCTGCAATTTCAAATTATATCCGAAGATATAATAATTCAGTCCTACAGACGGCAAATTTAATATTCCTTTTTGACTTAGCGAATTTCTATCCATAAAATCGTATCTCAGAGCAGGTTGTAATTTGTCTGTAACGAAGTATCCTCCCTGTATGTACGCCCCAATGAAGCTATAATCGGCTGAAATTCGTTGACGTTTTGTGAGGGCGACATTCAGATAGTACGCCTCGCCGGAGATATACAGCCGGTTTTTTATGTACGAAAGTTCAAGTCCCAGTCGGAAATCGTTGGAAGTTTGCCAATTGGCTTCGACGTTGTATGATGTTGATAGCGCAACCAAAAATTTATCGTTTGCGAGGTCGTTGGTATTTCCCTGATGCAAAGGCATCGGACCTTTCGGCATAAAAGCCAGACGGGCGGCATAAAGCAACGAAGGTATTCCAATGTCGTCGCTTATAGTTTTTTGCGCTGCATTGACATTTATCCCTGTCCCGTTGAAAATGCCGAGATTATACTCCCACTTGTTTTTCAACAGTCCATGAACCATGAAACCCAAGTCGAAACCTGTCGAAAACGTTGGCGGAGCGGAGTTTATACTCCGGTCGAGGTATACCGACGCCGTCAAAGACGAGGGTAAAACAGGAAACAGCGTCTCGCCCAGCGTCACAAGATACGCCTGATTGTAAGGAGTTTTGAACTTCCCCACGCGAAAACGCAGTTCGTTTTTCAGGTTGATATCGAACCATGCCTGTTGCAACATAGCGCCTCCCGATTTCGCCGCGTTCAGGGTGAAATTGAATGTGAGTTTATTGAATCTGCCTGACAATCCCAATATTGCGTATGGAATTTCGAAACCGCTATTTGCGATATTGTCCTGGTCGGACAATTCGAGACCTTCGTCGTCATAATAATTCAATTTAACTGCCGACTGCACAAGAGTATATGGTTTAAACATAAAGTCGCCGACTTTCGTCTGAAAACTGAAACCTTTCTTGTCAATCATGGGTATAACATCGCTCTGAATATATTTATCCAGGTCTTGTTCCTGATTTTGAACCTGCTCTTGAGCGAAAACCGATATATATGCCAGATTTGCAAGCAATATAAAAGTGTATTTTCTGAAATGAATTTTAACTGTTGTCATTATATTATTTTAATTAAAATCTTAAAATTAAAGGGATTCAACGAATTTGATGAGAGCGTCACGGTCTTCTTTGGACATTTGCCGGAATATATCCCTCGACACAGCGCCTTCGCGACCGTGCCACATTATTGCTTCCAAAATGTTGCGCGCCCGTCCGTCGTGCAGGAAATGAGTGTGCTGGTTTACTTTGCTTTGCAATCCTATACCCCACAGCGGAGTTGTGCGCCATTCGCAGCCCATCGCAAGTCCCGACGAATAATGACTGTCGAGCTCTACGCCCATGTCGTGGAGTAGAAAATCGCTGTAAGGATGTATTGTTTGCCCTGATAACCAAGGCAAACGAGTTCCGTTAATCAGCGTAGGAGCATCCTGACGAGTGTGCAAGGTCGGCGTATGGCACAAATCGCATTTGGCTTTGTAGAAGTTCTTTTCGCCCTGTTTCACTGTGGGGTCGTTGACATTCCGGCGCGCAGGCACTCCAAGCGCATGAAGATAAAAATCAACATGTTCCATGTCTTTTGTGGATATTTGTATTCCATAATGACTGTATCCTAACATTTGCGACTGTCCTTCGCTAACTTCCAGAGGATAACGGTCGTTGGTCACTCCGAGGTCGGACGAGAATCCTAACTCAATTGTGAGGTCGGCATGTTGGGCTTTGTTACCAGTGATACCGATGAAGCTCATGTTTCGTTCGGGAATGGTGTTCAGCCGTCCGGAGATTCCATATTCGGGATAATTGCTTCGTCGCGCCACTTCCTGCAATTCGTCCAAATCTAAGGACATCATCTGTCCTAAACCGACATGTCTCAACGGAATACGTACATCGATAATCAAATCTTCGGGTTTAATATCTTCGGCATACCATTCGGTGATTTCGTAGTCAGGCTTCATTAGCGAATATTCTTCACCATCGGGAAAATGGAACGTTTCTTCTGTATACGAGAATTTTAACTTGCCTTCGGGAGTAACGCCGTAAATAGACTGGTCGTGCAAAACGCGCCCATAATTGCGGAAAAACGAACCGTCTCGCTTCGTAATATACACTAATTGAGCGGAAAACCCTCCCGAACCTGTTCCTCCTTGCGAGAAAAGCGTCGGCAAAGTGCGTCCGGCATTGGTGTGACAACTTCCGCACGACGAACCGGCGTACAGCGGTCCTTTTCCGCCGATAAGAGGGTCTTCGCCGCTTGCCCGAGGTCTGTCGTACAGGGCGTCGCCTCGATAAAAACGGGTGAGAAGTTCGTTTGTAACCCATTTCGCCGGACTGTCGTATGCGGTCATCCCTGTCTCGAAAACAGTTGATGTTCCGGCAGATAATGTCGCAGGGTCGGCTACATTACCGTATTTGTCCAATATTTCCTCCTCTTCTTTTGTACATGCAACAAATGTCATGACGAAAATCATCATGACATTTGTTAAAAAGTATATTTTAAATTTCATTTTTAATCATTAAAAATTAATTATCAATACAATATAGTCATTGATACTAACTGTTTCAAAGTGCAAAAGTACTTCCGTTCACAAATGTATGCAATCACTATTTATGATGATTTCATGATTCGATTATACCTAAAATTAATGA
>JAIRLF010000288.1 GCA_031259655.1 Prevotellaceae bacterium | reverse complement strand
CGATTTTAGATTGGGCGTTGCCGACTGGTAAATCTCAGCGGGCGTATGCGATTTAAGATTTTAGATTTACCAGCCGGCATCGCCCAATCTAAAATCGTAAAATCTAAAATCGTAAATCGTAAATCGTAAATCGTTTAGCTTTCGATTTTATATTGAAATCCTGCGTCGGTAATGAGTTTTATCGTATCTTCGACGCTTTGACCTCCGGCGGTCAGGTATCCGGAGGCAAAAATCGAATCTACGGCATAGAACATCCATTTTTCTTTACCTTTCAGATAAACTTCTCTTCCTGCGGCGCAGCGTATATCGGATTTTGGGAGCAAAAGCCTTGCAAGACACAATATTTTCAGGCAATATTCCGCCGACAGGTGCGATACGTCGGTATCAGCCAGGGCGGTGCCTTTGAGCGGGAGCAAAAAGTTTATCGGCACCGATTGAGGATTGATTTCTTTGATGTCAAACAACATATCCACAATGTCGGTTTTGCTTTCGCCGAGACCGGCGATACCGCCGCAACATATTTCGAAGCCAAGACTTTGCAGCATTTTGATGTTTTCAACTCGCTCGTCATAAGTGTGAGTGGTACAGATCTTGCCATAGAAATTGCGACTTGTATTCAGGTTGTGATTGATTCGATTTACTCCGGCGTCTTTCAGTTTTTGAGCCTGTTGCAGGGTCAAAAATCCGATAGAGCAACAGATATACGTATCGACTTCGCGTTTGAGGTTTCGGACATAATCGGCGAACTCGCTGATTTCCTTATCGCCGAAACGTATTCCGCTAAGCCCGATACAATGTCTGCTAAGTTTGTTATCGCGGGCAATCTGTCCGTCGTGCAACAATTTTTCGTACGGCACAAGCCTGTATTTGTCGATGTTTGCTTCCGAATCGCGCGACTGGGCGCAATAGGCGCAATTCTGAGAACAATTGCCGCTACGGACATTTGTCAGTATTTGAACGCCTACCGTATTGCCTTTGTATTTCTTCCGAATGGCATACACTATATCGAGAAGTTCGGGCAAATCTTCGTCGGGCAAATTAAGTATTTCCATTGCTTCGCTGTGCGAAAAACGTTCTGTTTCAAACGATTTTTGTATAATTTTACTCATATTTCTATGGTATTACCATTATTTTTTTCGCGCGCAAAGGTAAATAAATTCGTTTATCTGCGAATTTATTTCAATTTATACAAACAAAGAACAATGCCGTCATTCGATAAATGTTCCGCCGTTTTGGAATCCAACAAATCTTTATCTTTCATTATTTCGTATATGAACTTATCGATATGTGAAACGAGTATGGAGTCATCCATCGCACAAAGAGGAAAATTAATGTTTCTGATATTACAATTTTCGGGCGTTATTACCTCGCATGCAGATTCGTTTTTTTGACGGTCGAATACGGCAAGACATTTTTGATTACCGATGAATAAATCGGTGAAAATATACTGATTAACAATTATCGGAGTATTGTAGATATAGGCGTAACTGTTGTCGCGTCGTTGCCTTATTGCTTCCGTATAGTCGTTTTTCAATCTTTCCGGCAGTTTTTGGCTTCCGAAATCAAAGAAATAGCCGTTTTCCACATTTCCCTGTTCGTTGAAAACATACAGAGTGTCCGATACCGGATACATATATGCGATTTTCCCCCGAAAAGGCTGAAATGAACGCGAGTTTCCCTTATTGTCTTTATGTTCTGTGGGAAACGAAAAATACGCTGTTTTTCTTTTCTTCATATCGTCAGTAACAGCAACTTTATTGCTGTTACTGTTATCTTCGTGATATAGCGATAATAAAAAGTTTTTTTGCTCTAAGATATAAAAATCGGAGAACTTAAATGACGACCGTACAAATTTTATGTAATTGCCGTTTTTATCGAAAATCAACATTTTATTGTTTGATAAATCAAGTACATATACAGTGTCGTCATATACGTCAAAGTTGATATATCGCGTATATTCGCCCGGTCCTTCGCCTACGCCTCCGATTTTATGGAGGAACTTTCCTGATATATCGAATACTAAAAGCGATTTTGTCCCGTACATATCCAGGATGTAAATCCTGTCGTTTTCTATGATTAGCTTATTGATTTCCGAAAACAGACATTCCGTTTTATTTTCCAGCAGAATATACCGGATGTTTTCCAGAATGTCTTTTATTTCGAAATCATTCTGCTGTTTCCATTTTATATTCTGTATCGCAATCTTTTCGTTTTGTTGCGCAGAATATTTTTTGTTCCGGCAGGAGAACGACAAACAGCAGGCTAACATTAAAATACAGGCTAAGCTTTTCACTGCAATTACTCCTTTTTAGATTGTTTTGCTTCAATCAGACAGGAAATCAATAACCCGAGTCCGCCGAAAATGGCAATATATGCAAAACTTATGACCCCCCGTATTTCGTAGTTCATGTCTAATCGCGCCGCTTCAGCCCAAAAGATGGTGAAAACGTTCAGTAAAGCGCCTACGCCTACGCCAATCAACAGCAACGCTATCTTAAATGCTCCTGCGCCATAGTTCTGATTGTTAAACGAAATCGGCGGCATCTGAAAAGAAGATGAAATTTCTTTTCGCTCGCAATGATCGAAAAACTTTTCGATAAATGTCAGTCTTTCTTTTCTTCTTACTAATAATTCAAAGACCTTGTAAATCCCTAAGGTAATAAACCCTACAATACAAATAGCTGTTATATCTCCCATGATAATTTAAATTTAAAATTGTTATACATTTTTTTATTATTTGCCCATTTGACGCAGGAATTTCGAAAAGGTTACAGATAAAAATAAAATGATTGAAATTTTCATTATTTTTGTAACCTGATTGTCTTTTCTACGTCTATTATAGTATGGAAAATGTGAGCGACTTCTTATGTGTGCAGCGTGTGAAAGCCGGAGATGTTCAAGCTTTTGCAATGATTGTCTCGAAATATGGGGAAATGGTTTTTACAGTTGTCCGGAAAATTGTCGAGAACCGGGAAGATGCCGAAGATATTACGCAGGAGGTGTTTATCAAGGCGTTCAAATCGTTGGACAGGTTCAGGGAAGAATCGGCTTTCTCGACATGGCTCTATAGAATCGCTTACAATACATGCATCTCGGAACTGCGACAGAGAAAATCGCGCTTCTTTCCGGTAAAGGACAATCTGTTGGTCGATAATGATTTCGCGGCTAACGACGATGAGGAAGACGTCGAAATCAAGTTGCAGCATCTGGAAAAGGCTCTGAAAAAATTGCCGCCGGACGAGGCTTTTTTGATAACTTTGCATTACATGGATGAACAATCCGTCGAAAATATCAGTATAATATGTAACATGTCGGTTTCTAACGTCAAAGTGAAATTGCACCGGATTCGAAAGAAACTGTCTGTCGAAATAAATAAATTAATGTGCGATGAACAGGAATAAAAATAAAATGATGTCAAACGAACAATTAAGGGAATTATTCCGGTCTGTTCCGTTAGAAAGTCTGCCCTCAGGTTTCGTCGAAAATCTGATGAGCAGAATTGAGAGAAAAGCGGCTCGACAAAAAAAGATGAAAATCGTGATTAGCTTTTTGCTGGTCGCCGCCGGAATTGTATGTATGTTGACGCTTCCGCTATTGGCTATCTATCTGTGTAAATTGTTTATACCCGAGTTGTCGTTCTCGTTCTTCGACGTGAATATCGACGTCAATTCAAACTCTGCCATAATCGGATTTGCTGTTTTGCTATTGCTGGTAATTGACTGCCTGTACAGGAAGTTAAGTCATAAGTCGTAAACAGTATCTGTCAGGAAATCTACAATACTGAAGTTTAGAGCAAGATTCGAAACTTTTCATTGACTTCGCCGGACATCAGGTCTCAATTGGCTGTCCGGAAGTCCGAAACGGACTTCCGACAAGGTAAGAAAGTCCACGCAGGGCTGCGTGAGACTTCCGGCAAAGTAAGAAAACGCCTCGCAGGGCTGCGTGAGACTTCCGGCAAAGTAAGAAAGCGTCTCGCAGGGCTACGACAGGAAATCTTACTGAGGAAAATGTCGTCAATAAGACGTCCCATTGCGTCTCCACGTAGATTATGGCGTTGTCGAAAATCGAAAATTAACCGCAAAGAACGCAAGGGCATACGCAAAGAACGCAAGGGCGAGGGCGTCGTCGAAAATGTCGTCGATGAGACGCAAATTATGACAATCTGCATGCTATAAAGTTGAAATTAAAACGGTTGAAATCGACATTATCTGTATTAGGTATAAAGAACATGAAAAATACCATAAATGTGGTATTGCACAGATTATTCATTCACCGTACTTTTGTCCCATTATTTAAATTATTAATTCAC
>JAIRLF010000280.1 GCA_031259655.1 Prevotellaceae bacterium | reverse complement strand
GGGAAAAGACGTGATTTTTATGTATTTGGCAAACAGGTCTCCCGAAAAATCATGGAAAAACTTTATCAAACAACAACAACTCACCGGCAAACAGATTGTGCACTACCGTCTGCCCGACCGGCAACAAAACTTGATTGAACGGAAATTGAATGTTCGCGGTTTCCCTGCTTATTTTATTGTTGACCGTACAGGAAAAATTATCGACTACGAAGTGCTATATCCTATGGACTTTGAAAGTGTAGTAAAAGAACTGGAAAAAGAATTGAATTCCGGAAAATAATACTGTAAGAATGTGCACAATTTCCGACAAATTGTCAGATAATGCTCCCGAAATGCAATAATCCGGCGGCATTAAAAAGGTGACGAAGAAACCGTACATAAAGGACATGATTATATAAGCATACAGTCGGAAGAGAACACGGGCACAGTGATATGTCTACATATGTATGTAATCGCGGCTGCGTACGTGTGTAATCGCGGCTGTATTTATTTTTTATATGTCAGGGACAAGACGAAATGGCATATCTGAGTAAATAGTCTTGGTTATTATATGAATAGCCATATATGTAATGATTGATTTCATCAACAGTAAATATTTGAGGAGCGATATCTTCAAAAATATATTTTACAACAGGATTGCCATCATAATCAAAGACTTCGATGATATCATTATTTAATGGAACATTTTCACTGTTTCTGCCGCGATACATAACATAGAAATACTTGTTTTCCGCCACAATACTTATATAATACAGAACATTTTCGGTATAATTAAAGGTCGGAGGTTCATATTCATATTTGTCAATAATCCGCGTTTTCAATTGTAAAGATGCAATATCGTAAATATCAATTTGTTTTTTATATTGATATGCATATATAATAAGCGAATCGTTTGCAGCGAATAATCCGTAATTTTCAGAAAAAGCAGATTGTCCATGTGAATCTGTCTTAAATGATAATTTTCCGGTACTAAGATTAGTTTCCAAATCACATTTTTTAATAGACATATCTTCTGAATTGGAATATAAAAATATGGAATCCCGTATAATATGCGGATTATTGAATGTTTCATAATTATTTAAATTATATGTTTTCACTAAGGACAAGGAATCTTTATAAACAGAAAAACTTTTGATTGTTACGGGTGTATATCCCCATATATATAATGTATCCGAACTTGTATTCCGACATATCATTGGAAATATTTGAATGTCAGAAGGACCTTTACCTTTAATTCCCGTACTGTACAAATATTTAAGCGAAGGCGTTTCATAAAAATGCAACATTGGACTTGATTGATAACTTGTAAAAGTTAAAACTCCATTTGTCAAAGTTACAAATATTGGGTCAAAAATATTTTGCAGTTGGATAGTATCAGCATGAAGATGTTCAATATTTTTAAACACAATATTGTCATCCGTCTTCTTTGCTGTACAGGCAGATAATGCTACTGCAAACAAAATCGACAGGAAAAAAACATACCTGTTCGATGCAATATTAACTGTTTTCGGCAGTATTCCCAATGCATCCGAAAATGCCTTCAATATCCTTTTATTACCGGATATTTTTTCAACTCCCAGTTCGAGTTCTTTATCCATAAAAAGCTCCTGTTCCGAAGATTTAGCTGTTCTGTTTTCCTCTTTAATCATAATATTTCAGATGTAAAATTTTTACAAAAGTAATATTTTTTTGTCAACCAAATACCCCCTAAAAACTAAAAACTAAGAGTTAAGAACTAAAAGTGGCTGACGCCTGCTGTTTTATAACTCATTTATATGTACGCCTCAGGCATAAAAATCATTCGATGTTTTATACGGATTCGCAGTGATTATCTAATGTTTACCACGCTGATAATATCGGCAAACACACCGGCGGCGGTAACGTCTGCTCCGGCACCGTATCCTTTTATCATCATCGGATACTCCTTATAGCGGTCGGTAGTTATGAGGATAATATTGTTGCTTCCTTCGAGTTCGAAGAAGGGGTGTCGACTGTCTACTTCCTGCAATCCGACGGAGGTTGCCACCGATTTGCCGTCATTATACAGCGTTGCCACGAACCGGAATTTTTTCCCCTGTTCTGCCAGCGATTTTCTTTTCAACTCAAATTCTTCGTCCAATTTTCGCAGTTCCGACCAAAAATTGTCCTGCGAACCCTCGAAACACTTGCATGGAATAAACAAATTCGCTTTCACATCGTCCTGTTCGACACGATATCCGGCTTCGCGCGAGAGGATAACCAATTTACGTATCACGTCCTTACCGCTTAAATCGATTCTCGGGTCGGGTTCCGAATAGCCCGATTCCTTAGCTAACTGCACTGCCTCGCTCAACGAAACATCTTCGCTCAGCACATTGAAAATAAAGTTCAACGTCCCTGACAGGACTGCTTCTAATTTGATAATCCTGTCGCCGCTGTTTATCAGAGCGTTTATTGTATTGATAATCGGCAATCCGGCTCCGACGTTTGTTTCGAACAGGAATTTCACGCCGCTTTTACGGGCGCTTTGTTTCAGTTCGGCATAAGTTTCGTACGATGACGAAGCCGCAATTTTGTTTGCCGTGACTACGGATATGTTGTGTTTCAGCAAGTCGCCGTATATGGAGGGGATTTCGTCGTTTGCCGTGCAGTCCACGAAAATACTGTTAAACAAGTTCAAGTTGATGATACTTTCCTTAATCACTTGAGGAGAAGAGGGCAAGACATTTCCTCCTTCCGCCTCGACCTCCGACGGGTCGGCTTTGAGTATTCGCCTGTAATTTTCGATATCGATACCCTCTTTATTACACACAAAACGTTTCGAATTTGCTAATCCGATTATCTTCACTTCGAGCGAATTATTAGCTCTCAACGTGGCTAACTGGTTTTGGATTTGTCGCAAAAGGCTTCCACCCACAGTACCTGCGCCGGCAAGGAATATGTTTATCTCCTGATATTCCGAAAGGAAGAACGAATCGTGGATAGTGCTTAAAGCTTTTTTCAGATTTTCTTTATTCACAACCACAGAGACATGCATCTGTGGAGCGCCCTGAGCGATTGCAATCACGTTGATACCGTTACGCCCCAAAGTGTTGAACAGTCGGGCGTCGATACCCGGCGTATCTTTCATGCTTTCGCCCACGATGGCAACAGTAGCGAGGTCGCTTTGCGCAAATATCTGGTCGACTTCTCTCTGCGCGATTTCTTTTTCGAAAGCCTTTTTCAGTAACGAGACAGCCAACGAAGCGTCGGCGTTTTTCACTCCAAGCGTGATGCTGTTTTCGGACGAAGCCTGCGATACCAAAAACACGCTTATCCCATTGCCTGCAAGCGCATTGAAAATCCGCGAATCAACGCCTATAACGCCTACCATTCCAAGACCTTGCACCGTTATAAGGCAAGTGTCGCTAATCGACGAAATTCCTTTTATCGGGCTTTTCCTGTCTGTTTCGTGTTCCTGCGAAATATAACTGCCTTTGAGTTCCGGTTTGAAAGTGTTTTTTATCCTTACCGGAATTTTTTTGTGGAAAACCGGATAAATTGTTGGGGGATAAATGACTTTCGCTCCAAAATTACAGAGCTCGAGCGCTTCGAGATAGCTGAGTTTTTCGATGACATAAGCGTTGTTGATAACTCGCGGGTCGGCAGTCATAAAACCGTCCACATCGGTCCATATTTCAAGCGCATCGGCGCCAAGTTCGGCAGCAATAATCGAAGCTGTATAGTCCGAGCCTCCGCGTCCGAGATTGGTTATGTCGCCACTGACAGCATCGGACGAAATAAAGCCCGGTACGACAGATACTTGCTGCAGCGGGGTAAATGTTTCTCTGATTAATTTGTTCGTGAGTTCGAAATTTACGATATGACGGTTAAACTCCTTGTTTGTCTTGATAAATTTGCATGCATCAAACAATTGCGCATTCAGAACGTAGCTTATGAAAAGCGAAGAAATTCGTTCGCCGTAACTCACAATCACGTCCGAAGTTTTCGGCGAAAGGTCGTGTATCAGCGATATGCCTTGTAATATTTTGCACAATTCTTCGAGCATTTTGCCGGTCTGTTCGAATACGAAATCGGCTGTGTCTGCCGGAACGGTTTTGTATATCAAGTCCCTGTGTCTGTCGACAATTTCTTGATACTCCGCTTTATATTCGGCGCCCTGCGATGCGAGACGCGATACCCCGATAAGTCGGTCGGTTATGCCTCCTACCGCCGAAACTACTACTATAACAGGCTCTTTTTCTGCCTCAACAATTCGTTTTACATTAAAAATGACATCTGCCGAACCTACAGATGAACCTCCAAATTTTAATACTTTCATCTACAATTTATTTTATCATACAAGACCATTCGTATCGAATGTTTTGCATGTTTTTTTTATATTATGTTTTGCTTTATAAAAAATATTCCGGTGACGGAACGATTACACTAATGTGATTTGTTATATGGGAATTGACAGATTAATACGCCCTTACGGGCATATATTTTGAAGCGGCGCTATGTATTATATTCATATCCATTATCAATTTTGCGCCGCAAAGGTATACATTTTTATTATACCAACCAAATTTTAGATTTTAGATGGGTGCATTTCAAATTGTCGCATTTCCGCAAAAAGTATTACTTTTGCAAAAAAATATAAAACGATATAATTTATGACAAAAGAAGAATATTTGGAAATAGCAGCCAGTCGATATGAAGAGTTAGAGGCACTAAAGGAAAAGGATAATTTTTATGATTACGAAAAATCTTTCGACCAAATATGGCAGGATTTAGGTCGCTTGTATTTGGAAAATTCGTTAAACGAGCAGTCTTCCACCAAAGACCGACGAAAAAAAAAACGCTTACCAAGTTTGGAGAAATAAGCATAAACAAAATACATCCATATATGCAAGGTCGCGTTAATGGATTTTCAATCAGTCCATTAATGGAGGAGCTTATAACGTATGCCGGACATTTGGAATGCTATGCAAAAAGTGAGGATATACTGGAGAAATTCACACAAGTAAAAGTCGCTCCTTCACAAGTATATCGAGTAACAGATAGTGTAGGAATTTCAATGGAAGAAGCAGATATGCATGCAGACCGTATTCTTCCCCCGTTATCGAATGAAGATGTCCTGTATGTAGAAATAGACGGTTCTATGATATGTACCCGAGAGAAAGAGCCATGGAAAGAAGCAAAGGTTGGTAGAATTTTCAAAGGGAGTGATTGTCTGAATCCTAACAGTAATGCGTCTTATTTGTCAGCCTCACAATATGTAGCTCATTTGGGTAACAGCAATGATTTTGGGGATAAACTTCAAAAAGTAATAGATTCTTACGGCACATTAGGCAATCGTCTGATATTTATAACCGATGGTGCAACATGGATAAGAGAGTGGATTGCAGACCATTACCCGCTTGCCTGTTCTATTCTTGATTTTTATCATGTCATGGAACATTTGTATCAATTTGCTGAAAAAGCCTTTGCCGGTGATACGGACAAAAGAAAACAATGGTGTGACGAACAAAAGAAATTATTACTTGCATCCGAACTGGAAACCGTTATTAACAATATACAATTAACCTCTGCAAAAGAAGAAGATAAAAGAAAATTAATTAATTATTATGATAACAATAAAAAACGTATGAGATACAAACAATACCGAAATATGGGTTGTGGAATTATCGGAAGTGGAGCCATAGAATCCGCTCATCGAACTCTCATACAAAAAAGAATGAAATTATCCGGACAACGGTGGAGTCGAAAAGGGGCTGAAAACATGCTTCGATTGAGAGTACTATCTTTGAATAAACAGTGGTCGAAAGTCATCGATTTTTTTAAATTGCCGGCGAAAGTGGCTGCTTAGGCGAGGTGGGCGGGTGCGACAATTTGAAATGCACCC
>JAIRLF010000279.1 GCA_031259655.1 Prevotellaceae bacterium | reverse complement strand
CCTTCTCCCTGTTCAGGATAAACTGTTTGGCTGCTATTGCATGTTTTGTACTCATAATTCAATCTTGTTTTCGGTTATCAAAGTCCACAGGACAGGATTTGGACGATGTGTATAAATTTGACAGGTAATTTATTCCGTTCGACGATTCCCTGCAGATGCATCAGGCACGAACTGTCGGCTCCGGTAACGTATTCGGCGCCCGTAGCGATATGGTTTTTGATTTTATCCTCTCCCATACAGACCGATACGGCAGGCTCTTCGATAGCAAACATGCCCCCGAATCCGCAACATTCGTCGACCTTCGCCGGCTCGAACACTTCGACGCCTTCGACTAAAGCCAGTAAATTCTTGATTTTAGAATATCGCGGAATATTCAACTCGCTCGCCGACGACAAAAGTAATTCCCTGACGCCGTGACAACTGTTATGTATGCTCACTTTGTAGGGAAACTTGCCCGGCAGTTTTTCGGGCTTGACAATGTCGTGAATAAATTCACAGACATCGTGTATCTTGCCGCTCGTTGTACAGATGTGATTTTCTTTAAGAACAGACGAATAATTAAATTTGACAAAAGCGGCGCAACTTGCCGAAGGAGCGACTACATAATCGTATTTTCCAAACATTTTGTCGAAATTTTCCGCCAATGTACGCGCTTCGTTTTCGAATCCGGCATTCGCCATCGGCTGCCCGCAACATGTCTGATTTACCGGATAGTCGACATCCAAACCAAAATAATCCAGCAACTTATACGTAGCAACCCCAACATCGGGATATATCGCATTTACATAACAAGGAATAAATAGACCAATTTTCATTCTTAACAATTTTGATGCAAAGATACAAAATTATTTTTTGGTATTGGATATATCGAACAGAGTGAAACGAAATAGCTCAAAAAATAAGAAAATTGGGAACGCCGTAAATTGGCTTTGCTCGCTAAAAAATGATTAAAAAATTAAAAATTGTTTAATAGAAATATTCGTTTTACCTTTGTCAAAAATTTTAACACGTTTTTTGTTTATGTCGGAAGAAATAAAAACAGAGGAAAAGATTAAGAATGCAGCTCTTAGATTGATTCCCGGATGGATTAAATTAATAGTCAATACTAATATCGATTCTATATGAAAACAAGGATTTTTGCCTGTGTAACGATTTTATTAACGGTCTGTATGGGTGTATCTTATTCGCAGACAATGACAATCGAAGAATGTTTCAGGAAAGCAAAAGCCAATTATCCTCTGATTAAACAGCATAACCTTATTGAACGGTCGAAAGAATACAGCGTCAACAATTTGCAGAAGACTTTTCTTCCGCAGATTATGGCGAGCGTTCAGGCGAGCTATCAGACCGAGGTTATTACTCTGCCGGTCAACATCCCCGGTATCCCGACAATCAGTAAAGAGCAGTATCGGGCAATCGTTGACGTTAGCCAAACTCTTTGGGACGGCGGAGTTGTCAAATCGCAAAAAGAACTGACGCAAGCCGCAACTAATGTGGAACTTCAAAGCGTCGAAGTTGAGATGTATCCCATTGTAGAGCAGGTGTGTAATCTGTATTTCGGAGCGCTCCTGACCGGCGAACAGCTGAAACAGTTAGACATACTGAAAGAAAATCTCGAAGTAAGCCTGAACATTGCTAATGCAATGCAAAAGAACGGAGTAGCTATAGCTTCCGATATCGATGCGCTGAATGTCGAAATACTGAATACCCTGCAAAAGAAAACAGAAATGCGTTATCTGAAAAACGCTTACACCGAGATGCTTTCGACCTTAATAGCCGAGCCGCTCGACAGTTTTTCGTTTGTCCGTTCGACGGATGCGCTTCCGGATTTACAGGATGTCGAAATCCGTCGCCCCGAAATATCGCTGTTCGGGCGGCAAATGTCGTTGCTCGACGCACGCGAAAACATGCTCAAATCCAAAAACATGCCGCATTTTTCGCTTTTCGTGCAGGGCGGCTACGGACGCCCCGGCTTGAACATGCTTTCCGACAATTTCGATTTTTGGGGAATCGGAGGTTTACGGATGTCGTGGTATTTCGGCAATTTTTATACAAAGAAAAACGAAAAACGCATCATCAATATCGACAGAGAAAAAATACGCAATCGCGAAGAAACCCTGAAATTCAATATTAACCGCCAATTATTGCAAATACGGAACGAAATCGATTCGTACAACGAACTGATGACAAGCGACAAAGAAATAATTGCGCTTCGTGAAAAAGTACGAATCGCTTCGGAGAAAAAATACAATAACGGAATATGTACCGTCAACGATTTAATTAAGGATATAAACGCCGAAAACCTTGCACGTCAGAACCGTGCAATACACGAAACTCTGTATCTGATGAGTGTTTACAAATATAAAAATGTTGCGGGAACAATAAATTTTGAATAATGAAACTATTGATTTTGAAAAAAACGATGAATATGAACAAGTATATATTGGCGACAGTCGTAGCCTGTATCGCGTTATCGTGCAGCACGAAAGAGTTTAAATACGATGCTTCGGGAACTTTTGAAGCGAGGGAAGTGATGGTATCTTCCGAAGCGGCAGGGCTTTTGGAAAGTTTCGACATCAGGGAAGGAAACAGCCTCAAACAAGGCGAATATCTTGGATATGTGGATACTGTCCCTTTATATTTGAAAAAACTGCAAATATTAACGGCGCAGAGAGCCGTCAAATCGCGAAAACCCGACGTCGCAACCCAAATATCGGCGACTAAGGAGCAGATTGCAAAGGCGGAATTGGAAAAAACGCGGGTCGAAAATCTTTTTAACGACAATGTCGCCACTCAAAAACAGTTAGATGACGCTATTTCCTTAGTTAAAGTGTTGAAAAAGAATTTAGACGCTCAAATCAATTCTCTGAACATTTCGGTGAACAGCCTGAGCGAAGAAAGCGCTACATACGAGGTACAAGTCGCACAATTAGATTATCAACTGTCGAAATGCAAGATAATCAACCCGATTGATGGCGTCGTGTTGAATAAGTATTCGGAAGAAAAGGAGCTCGTATATTCGGGCAAACCACTGTACAAAATTGCGGATATGAAAAACATGTTCATACGGGTCTATGTAGTTTCGAATCAGTTGGAAAGCATACGTACAGGGCAATCCGCCGAAGTGTTTATCGAACGGAACGGGGGAAAAAAAGTGTATCACGGGACGGTGTCGTGGATATCGAGCAAGGCGGAATTTACTCCTAAAACAATTCAAACACAGGATGAAAGACAAAATCTGGTGTATGCGGTGAAAATAGCGCTCGAAAATAGCGATGGGCTGTTGAAAACAGGAATGTATGGAGACGTCAAGTTTAAACTTGATTGAAAAGCTATTTCATTTCGTAATTTGTGATTGAAAATGATTGTTGTAGAAGATATTGCTAAGAAGTACGGGACTACGGAGGCTCTGCGAAAAGTGAGTTTCGAGGTCGGAAAAGGCGAGATTTTCGGGATTATTGGTCCCGACGGCGCAGGAAAAACCACTCTGTTCCGCATTTTGACCACGCTTATCCTTGCCGACAAAGGCAAAGCAAGCGTCGCCGGTCTCGACGTTGTTGCCGATTATCGCGAAATTAGACGTCATATTGGCTATATGCCGGGACGGTTTTCTATTTATCAGGATATGACGGTGGAGGAAAATTTGAACTTTTTTGCAACTCTTTTTAATACTACGATTGAAGCAAATTATCATCTTGTGAAAGATATTTATATCCAGATAGAACCGTTCAAGAAAAGACGTGCGGGAGCTCTGTCGGGCGGAATGAAACAAAAACTTGCTTTGTGTTGCGCACTCATACACAAACCCGAAGCGCTTTTTTTAGACGAACCGACAACCGGCGTTGACCCTGTCTCGCGGAAAGAACTATGGGTGATGCTGAAACGTTTGAAACAGGAGGAGATAACTATCATGGTTTCTACGCCTTATATGGACGAAGCGACTATGTGCGACCGTATTGCCCTGATAAAAGAGGGCATGTTTATGAAAATCGATTCGCCGGCAGGAATCATCGCTTCATATAACGAAATTCTCTGGGCGGCGAAAAGCGACAATATGCCCAAACTGCTTAAGAATCTGAGAGAACACAAGTCAATCAAAAGCTCGTTTGCTTTCGGCGACGTTCACCATGTCACGGTGAACGAAGGGTTTACTGTTGATGAATTGACGGAATATCTCGCGGAAAAAGGCAATACCGGGATCAATATATACCCGATAAAACCCAATATAGAAGATTGTTACATGCGATTAGCCAAATCATGAACGAAAGAGATTACAAGCTCGGGGAAATTGTCATACATGTTGACGAATTAACTAAAAAGTTCGGTTCTTTTGTCGCTGTCGACCACATTTCGTTCGATGTAACAAAAGGCGAAATCTTTGGCTTTCTCGGAGCTAACGGCGCAGGCAAAACGACCGCCATGCGCATGCTCTGCGGTTTAAGCAAACCGACCTCGGGCAAAGCCTCTGTCGCCGGTTTCGATATAGTTAAGGAAACCGAAAAAATCAAAACGAATATCGGATATATGAGCCAAAAATTCTCTCTGTACGAAGACCTTAAGGTCTGGGAAAATATCCGCCTTTTCGGAGGAATCTACGGAATGAAAAAAAACGAAATCAGTTCAAAAACCGAAAAGTTGCTCCACACTATCGGATTGGAGAACGAACGAAATGTGCTCGTAAAATCTTTACCCTTAGGCTGGAAACAGAAATTGGCTTTCTCTGTGTCGATATTCCACGAACCGAAAATAGTCTTCCTCGACGAACCTACGGGAGGCGTCGACCCTGCAACTCGCCGACAATTCTGGGAACTGATATACGACGCCTCGGAACGGGGAATAACGGCTTTTGTTACAACACACTATATGGACGAAGCCGAATACTGTAACAGAGTGTCGATAATGGTCGACGGAAAAATAAAAGCCTTAGACACTCCCTGTAACCTTAAACAACAATTCGACGCCGCAAATATGGACGAGGTGTTC
>JAIRLF010000295.1 GCA_031259655.1 Prevotellaceae bacterium | reverse complement strand
TTACTCGGTCTGCTTGAACCGTCTTCGACTAATATTATTTCGAAATTTTTTCTGTTTTGACCAGCCAAACTGCCCAGCAATTCGTCGATTTCGTCGGGACGATTATATACAGGGACAATTACGCTAAAATCAAACATTTACTCATCGTCTCCTTCGTCGATAAACGGCTCGGCGTTATCATCCGAAAAATCACTGTCATCGTGCTGTTCGAACAAGGCTCTTTCGACTTCTTCGATTTCGGAATCAATCTTAACATCTACCTTAACGAGATAATCCGCGGACTCCGTGTCCAATGTGATTGCGTAGAAAAATTCTCCGTTGCCTTTATTCACTTTGATAAGGTAATCGGAGTATCCTTTCGGATAAGTTTCTTTGAGCAAAGCTACTAATTCCGGAGAAAGATTTTTGTAGCTAACAACCAGTTTTTTCTTGCCTGTCGGAGGCTTAATTGCCGGTTTTTGAGTGTTTTTAGAAGGCGTTGCCTTCGTTTTCTTGTTGTCTGTCAATTTCTTAGTACCCATATACTGTTTATATTTTTAATGCAATAATATTAAAGATTTTTAAATTCAAAAAATAAAGTCATAAAAATGGAAAATTGGGTAACTTGAGAATGAAAAATTATCTGAGAAAATCTATAAAAACATGTTCGGCAAATGTCGTGTTACTGTTAACAACAAAGTAACATTCACTCTCAATGTTCAACGGGTATAATTTTTATTTATTTAATGTACGTTCCATATCTCATAACTTTATTCCAAAACTGTATCCATTTACCGTCAGTTTCATTAAAACATCTTAATAATAAGACAGTTTTAGCGCCGGAATCAGACCATTTCATGATTCTCTCCGCTATATTCTACCGGTTAAAATTTGTTATCCGAATTATTATTGTACCTTTGTCGCATTAATTTTGGTCTATATCATGGATAAACGAAAACGGAATACAAAGACAAAACAGTTGATAAAGACAATTTTATCGGATGCATCTTCGGCTTTATGCTACGAAGATTTCGAGAAACATTTGTCGGGAAAAATGGATAAAGCAACTGTTTACCGTATTTTGCAGGGATTTTGCGAGGATGGTATAGTGCATAAAATCGCAGGAGAAAACGGCAAGACCTATTATGCTCTGTGCCGGCATTGCCAAACAGGAAATCATAACGACAGCCATCTTCATTTTCGTTGCGTCAAGTGCCAAACGGTTTTGTGTATCGACGAACCGCTTGTAGTTCCGTCGCTGCCTTTGGGATACAAAATGATTGACGCATATTGCCTTGTTTCGGGACATTGTCCGGACTGTTTTAACGAAATCGCGAATCATGAACAATAGAAGGCTCAACGGTAAAATATTGACGGGATGTGCGCTTTTGCTGCTGTTTGCATTACCTCCGGCGGCTAAAAGCATTCATATCTGTCAATGCCTTTGTATCCATGATATTGATTGTGAACACGAAAACGACAACAATTGCGCGCATCACGATTGCGAGGCTTGCGCGATTTGTCAATTTGTTGTATTTCCATTTACGGAAACGGACTCGACCTGCTTTTTCAGTGCAATAGAAACAATTTATTCGAAACAGTACACATACAGTGAACATATAAGTTCATCCGTTACTTACAATTACATGCTGCGCGCGCCGCCCTCGGCGCATAGAATCCGTCTTTAACGGGGATGGGAAACGAAGATTTCCGTATCCTCGAACGATAAATGTATTTATAACAAAAACAATATTTTAAGCATGTATATCAAGTATATTGCGGTTATACTGATATTTGCATATACATTGCCTTTGTCGGCGCAGGAAACCGATTCGCTGAAAATCGAGATATTGAACGAGGTTACAGTGAGCGATTCGTACAGGAATAATATCGTCCGCCAGTCGGCTTTGCCGGTTGATATTGTCGATAAAAGTTTTATGTACGACCATTTTACGGGCAATTTTATGCAAACTTTAGAGTATATACCGGGCATCCATTCGATGGATATAGGTTCGGGATTTTCGAAACCGATGATTCGAGGCATGGGATTTAACCGTATCGCCGTAACCGAAAACGGGATAAAACAGGAAGGTCAGCAATGGGGCGCCGACCATGGTCTCGAAATTGACGCTTTTGGCGTCGAACGCGTTACTGTCCGCAAAGGACCTTCGTCGCTTCTCTATGGCAGCGATGCAATGGGCGGAGTGATTGAACTCTCGCAACTTCCCGCGCCATCGGATAATATGGTTTACGGGGAACTTGCCCTGCTTGGGAAATCGGTGAACGGAACTTTGGGCGGCTCGGTGATGTCGGGCGTGAAGATAAACTCGTGGCATGTCAAATTGCGGTTTTCCGAACAGCATTTTGCCGACTACCGGATTCCGGCGGACACGATAGTGTATCTTACTCAAAAGCTGCCTGTTCATAATCGCAGGTTGAAAAATACCGCAGGTTTTGAACGTAATGCCGGATTGTTTTCCGAATATCGGAAGGGCAGATATTACGCCAATTATGCGGTCGGCAACGCGTATCAAAAAGTCGGTTTTTTTGCGGGAGCGCATGGTATTCCCGACGCCTCGCGATTGCAGGACGACGGCGACAGCCGTAATATCGATTTGCCGTACAGCCGGGTTAATCATCTGAAAATAAGTACGCGTCAGCAATATACGCGAAACATGTTGAGCGTATGTATAGACGCCGGATTTCAGAATAATCACAGGGAGGAATGGAGTTCGTTCCATACTCATTACGGCAATCAGCCTGTCCCCGAAACCAATCCTGACAAAGAACTTGATTTTTCGTTAAATACATTCAATTCGTCGTTAAAAGCGGACTTGATTTACTCCTCACAATGGAAGCATACTTTTGGCTTTGATGTTCAGCGCCAGCGGAACAGCGTCGGCGGTTACTCGTTTTTGTTACCCGAATATGAACGATTCACGGCGGGAGCGCTTTGGTTGAGCGTTTTCCGTCCGAACGACAGATTTTCGCTCAGCGGAGGACTGCGTTACGATTACGGGAAAATGGATATCGAGGCTTCGCATGACGTTTATCTGGAAGAATATCTTCGCCGCCGGAATTATGCCGACGAACTTGTCGAGGCGTATAAATGGCGAAGTCGCGCTGTAAACCGTCATTTCGGCGATGTTTCCGGCTCGCTGGGTTTTGTTTGGATACCCGACAAATCGCATCAACTGAAAGTAAATCTTGGACGCAGTTTTCGTTTGCCCGGAGCTAATGAGCTCGCATCAAACGGAGTACATCATGGCGCTTTTCGTCATGAACAGGGTAATGCTTCGCTTCTCTCCGAACGGGGATGGCAATTCGACGCATCGTATTCTTGCCAATATCGCAATATCGCGTTTACAACAAGCCCTTTCTTCAGTTGGTACGACAAGTATATCTACTTGAAACCCACAGGCGAATGGTCGGTATTGCCTCATGCGGGACAAATTTACCGCTACACCGGCGTCGAAGCGATTTTTACCGGAATGGAAGCTGATTTGCGATTGGATTTCTTTCGCAATTTCACTTACCAAATTACAGGCGAATATGTATATACGTATAATACGGACGAATATACTCCCTTGAGTTTTTCGCCCCCGGCTTCGATGCGTAACCGATTGACGTGGAGACATAAAATCGTTCAATTTAATGTCGAACTGCAAAGCGTGGCGACGCAAAACCGTGTGGCAAAAAACGAAGATATTACACACGGCGTCAATCTTCTGCACTTGGGCGCCACCTTCGAAATCCCGTTGATGGTTACGAATGTGGATATAACATTTTCGCTTCAAAATGTATTGAATACTAAATATTACAATCATCTAAGTTTTTACAGGAAAGTCGAAATCCCCGAACCGGGACGAAATTTTCTGTTATTGATTAAAATACCATTTATAAATAAATTAAAAGTAAAATTACAATGAAAACAATAATAAAATTTTCTATTATCTGCCTGACGGCAATATCTTTCCTCACGTTCACAGGATGTGATAAAAACGAGGAAAGCGACACAACAAAACCGGTTATCAAACTGATTGAACCCGAAGAGGACGATGTCCTGAAAATCGGCGCCGATGTGCATTTCGAGGCGGAATTTGAGGATGATAAGATGTTGGCTTCCTACAAAGTCAATATCCATCCGAATTTCGACGGACATTCTCACGCCGTTACAAAAGGCGAAACCGAAACCGTCGATTTCGAGTTCGAAAAATCGTGGACTATATCCGGAAAAAATACCTCCATTCACCATCACGAAATCGTGATACCGGAAAATGCAACTCCGGGACATTATCATCTGATGGTGTACTGTACGGACGCCGCCGGAAATGAATCGTATATCGCTGTCGATATCGAATTAAGCCACGAGGGCGAAGAACATGAACACGAGGAGGACGAGCACAACGATTGATGTACTCAGGTGATAACAATGCAAATATCATCGTAAAAACAACCACCCTTTTCTACTGAGAAGAGGGTGGTTTTGTTATGATTAGTCGGTATAAAGTTTATCCTTGGGATAAGTCAATAAATGATATACTGACAGACATCGCAGAGCATGAAAAAGATTCCATGATTATTCTGTAAGTTCCGACGCGCAATCTGAATTGATTGTCGACACCTTTTATTTTTTTCAGATGAGATTCCGACAAAGTTTGTGCTGCCCTCAATTTTTTCAATTCAGTTACAATTCTCTGTTTATCTTCATTGGGTATTTTTTCGAAATCTTTAGCAACCTCTTTGCGCGATTTTAATTTCATTTCATATCATTTTTAACAAATCTTCGAAATCTATATTCTCTCCATCTTTACGTTCCTCGTATACTTTTTTAAAGTATTCATCTTCAATTTCATCATCATCATCTTCTTCTTCATCCATTAGTTCAACAATTTGCTGCATTTCTTTTAGAGAGAAAGATTTTTTACGTTTCTTTTGGTAGAATGAAGATTCAGGAATACCCAATTTTTCAGCAATAACCTTTCCTTTATACCCCGTTTGCCCAATAATTTCATTCACATGAGACACGATTTCAGTATAATCGTCAACAATTTCTTTAACGTAATCCTTTGATAATACAACCTTTGTACTCATAACTATAACTTTTTTTATTTCCAAAGGTATAGAAAAATCTTGTCTGTC
>JAIRLF010000259.1 GCA_031259655.1 Prevotellaceae bacterium | reverse complement strand
AGATTGTAGATTTACGATTGTGGATTGTAGATTTACGATTGTAGATTTGTCGCATCGTAGAGACAGGCAAATGTGAGGCTTGTCTTTACGATGCTTTATTTTTTCTTCAGATTTGGCAGAAACCATGTAATTATTCCAAGCAGAGGCATGTATGCACATATATTATATACGGATTCGATACCGTATATGTCTGCTTTTATGCCGAGTATGGCGGATGCAATTCCGGCAATTCCGAATGCAAATCCGAAAAACAGTCCCGACACAAGTCCAAGTTTATATGGCAATAACTCTTGAGCGTAGAGCAGGATAGCCGGAAAAGCGGATGAAAGAATCAATACAATGAAAAAACTTAAGACGACAGTCCAAAACAGATTGACGTGAGGCATCAGCAAAGTGAAAGGCGCGACTCCAAGTATCGAAGTCCAAATAACATACTTTCGCCCAACGATGTCGCCAATCGGACCGCCCGCCAAGGTTCCTATCGCTGTTGCGCCAAGAAAAATAAAGAGATAGATTTGCGAATCCTGTATGTCAACGCCGAATTTTTCAATCAAATAGAATGTGTAATAACTTGACAGACTTGATAAATAAACATATTTCGAAAAAATCAGGCATAAAAGGATTGTGATAGAAATGACTACCGTTTTCATAGGTAATGGCGATTCTGTCCTGACTTTCATGGTGGTGTTTTCTTGCTTAAAAAGTTGTAATCTGTTTTTATACCAACGACATACGGGTATGGCAACGATTATGGCGATAATCGACAGGATGGGAAAGAGCGAGAGGTATTGGCGACCGTATGGCGCTGCAATAAAAGCGACTAACAATGGTCCGATGGCTCCTCCGAGATTTCCGCCTACCTGAAAAAGCGACTGTGCAAAGCCGCGTTTCCCGCCGGAAGCAATAGATGTCAGCCGCGAAGCTTCGGGATGTAGCGTAGACGAGCCTATTCCAACCATGAAAACCGAACACATTGTCCACACAAGAGTTGTGGCAAAGGCTAAAGAAATGAATCCAACCAGAGTGAAACATGTCCCTACAGGCAACGACCAAACATACGGATGCCTGTCGTAGAAAAAACCAATCACAGGTTGAAATACGGACGCCGAAATCTGATACGTCAATGTGATTAACCCAATTTGACTGAAACTAAGCATCAAATCATCTTTCAACAAAGGATACGAGGCTGATACAGCTGACTGTAACGCATCATTTAACCCGTGTAATATACTTAAACTAAGTAATATGCCTATCGACGGCGCAACTGTTTTCTGTTTCATAAACGCCGCAAAGGTAATCGAAATTTGAAAATGAAAAACAAAATGCAGTTCTCATGTCCCGAAACAGATATCTCTGCGCAGATAAACCGTCGAGATTCGAAAACAGTACAAAAACTTGCTAAACATTTTCTATAAAATAACCGGCGTTTTTTACCGTTTATCGTTAATTCCAAACTCTTTCCATAACGATTGCGGTATGTCGAGTTTGATAATTTTACGGGCTTCCATCGCTTTTTTCTGCATTGAGGCAAACGCGGCGTCTAACTCTTCGGTTTTCGTTTTGAGTCTGGCTTTCAGCGTTTCCTGTTCAGCATTCAAAGTGACACATTCATCAACTTTGAATTGCAATTCATTGGCAAAAGCGTTGTCGATTCCACGTTTAGACAATACATCCTGATTCGCCCTAATACCGTTTACCATTATTCCGGTATCTGTAATTTCTTGAGACTGAGTTTTTTTTCCCATAACCTTAAAAAAATTAAATGTAAATAAATACTATAAATTCGAGTACAAAGTTATATCTTTTTTTAGAAATACATCAAAATAATTGTGATTTTTTTTCATCTCTTCCGAAAAATTATATGTACTGCGACAAAATTTATGTGTGACGTTTCGAAGTTCATCTGTACTATTGAATAGTTCATCTGTACTATTGAAAAGTTCATCTATACTATTGAATAGTTCATCTGTACTATTGAAAAGTTCATCTATACTATTGAATAGTTCATCTGTACTATTGAATAGTTCATCTGTACTATTGAATAGTTCATCTGTACTATTGAAAAGTACCGATAATTGTTTCAAGTTTTACTTCATCCGAGTGTTGGTTTATGGTTGATATTGTCTTTTTCGACTTTACCGTCGCGGAGGCGGACAATTCTGCGGGCGTATGATGCAATTTCCTCTTCGTGAGTAACCACGATTACCGTATTTCCCTTAGAGTGAATTTCTTCGAAGAGGTGCATAATGTCGATTGAGGTTTTAGAATCGAGATTTCCGGTTGGTTCGTCGGCGAGTATTATGGACGGATTATTGACCAGCGCTCTTGCGATAGATACACGTTGTCGCTGTCCTCCGGAGAGTTCGTTAGGTTTATGGTCTTTGCGGTTTTCCAAATCTACGCTTATCAATGCGTGCAGACCGCGTTCGATTCGTTCGTGTTTTTGCACTCCGGCATAAATCAGCGGCAGACAGACATTTTCGAGTGAAGAATAACGAGGAAGCAGATTAAAAGTCTGGAACACGAATCCGATTTCTTTGTTTCGCACTTCGGCAAGGTCGTTATCTTCCATTTCGCTGACGTCAATTTGATTAAGGACGTATTTGCCGCCGGTTGGAGTGTCCAGACATCCGAGCATGTTCATCAGGGTCGATTTCCCCGAGCCCGAGGGTCCCATGATAGCGACATATTCATTACGTTCTATCGAAAGCGAAACACCGTCCAAAGCTCTGACTTCCTGACCGCCGACCTGATAGATTTTACTGATATTCTCAATTTCAATGATGTTCATGAGCATAATTTATTTTAGAGGTAATAACTCCACCGACTTGTAGAAAACCTCCGCATATTCCAGTTGCAGAAGGATTTTACCTTCGGTAAGGCTAAGGTTTTCGGCATGGTTCACCAAATGTCCGTTTACGTAATGCTCCGATTTATTGTCGATGCAGATGACTTCGATAGTGTTCCATTCCTGTCCCGGATTTTCGAAATTGTCTGTACGAACGATACGGTTATCGATTCTTTGATTTGGAGAATCGGCAGTAGCTCCGCCGACGAGCCAATAATCGCCGCAATCTTCTTCCTGAATCTGACATTCGACGGATTTAGGCCAGATTTCGTCTTTTGCCGCAACAGGAAAATGGTATAGAATACCGCTGTCGCGTCGCTGGTTTTGGCGTGGGGGATACCGTTTTTCGCCCCAACGGAAAACCACGCGCAAGTAATAGTTTCGGTAAGATTCATTGGTGCAAAGATAGCCCAAACTTTCTCCCGCCAAATGAATAAGCCCGTTTTCGACATTGAACGCCTTTTCGACGTCATTGTTTATGCCGTATTTCGAATAGATGTACCATCCGTCAAGGTTTTTACCGTTAAATAAAGATGCGATTTTCACCTTTTTTTTCCCTTTCAATTCGGTGAACAGAACTTTGTCTTTATGTTCTTTTAAAATTTTGGGTACAGGGATTTTCTTTGCATAAACATTTGCACCTGCAAATAAGCAAACAAATAAGACTGACAACAAATAATTGAATTTCATATAAATAATCTACATTTTAGTTAAAAATCATTAAATATTCACGACGTAAAAGTAATACATTTTTTTCACATTGATTGCAAATAAACGATTAATGATTACTTTTGATGTCTTAAAAATTTGCTCGAATTTGGTTTATGTCAAATTCAATCAGTTTATTATGTTAAATATGGGAAATTTATTATCTAACATAAATGTGCCGGAAGAGCTTCGCAAATTGAAAGTCGAACAACTGGAACAGTTGTCTTCCGAACTTCGGGATTTTATTATCGACAAATGTTCGGAAAATCCCGGACATTTCGGCGCAAGTCTCGGGACAATTGAACTCACTGTTGCTATTCATTACGTGTTCAATACTCCGTACGATAAACTTATTTGGGATGTGGGACATCAGGCGTACGCACATAAAATACTCACAGGCAGGAAACAGGCTTTCGACATGAACAGAAAATACAACGGATTGAGCGGTTTCCCTAAAATCTCGGAAAGCGAATACGACGCTTTCGGCGTAGGGCATGCTTCCACTTCGATATCAGCAGGTTTAGGCATGGCTATTGCTGCGCGGCTGAACAACGAAGACAGGAAAGTCATTGCGGTAATCGGCGACGGTTCGTTTTCGGGGGGAATGGCGTTCGAGGGGCTCAATAACGCGGGCTGGCAAAATGCCGATATGCTGGTGATTCTGAACGACAATAACATCGCAATAGACCCCAATGTCGGCGCGCTGAAAAAGTATTTCACAAACATCACTCTCTCCGGAAAATACAACCGTTTGAAGAAAGATATCTGGAACCGTTTGGGCGAAAGCTGGTTTCGATGGGCTCTTAAACGTCTGGGCAACACTATTAAATCGGCAATCTTTTCGGAAGGAAATTTATTCGAATCCTTAGGGTTCAGGTATTTCGGACCTATCGACGGACATGATATAAACACGCTTGTCAAAACCCTTTCGCGATTGAATACTATCAAAGGGGCTAAACTTCTGCATGTTGTTACGAAAAAGGGCAAGGGCTACAAACCTGCCGAAGAAAATCAAACCGAATGGCATGCTCCGGGTACCTTCGACAAAAATACCGGTAAAAAGTTAAGCGCAGTTGTCGTTGACCCATCGAAACCGGCGAAATATCAGGATGTTTTCGGAGAAACAATGGTCGAACTCGCCCGGATGAATCCGAAAATCCTTGGAATCACTCCGGCAATGGCGACGGGATGTTCGCTAAATATCATGATGCAATGTTTTCCCAACAGGGTTTTCGATGTAGGAATCGCCGAAGCTCACGCTGTAACATTCTCCGCAGGGCTTGCTGTGGAGGGATATATGCCGTTTTGCAATATCTATTCTTCGTTTATGCAACGGGCTTTCGATTCTGTGATTCACGATGTTGCTTTGCAAAATCTGAATGTTGTATTTTGTCTTGACAGGGGGGGGATTGTAGGCGAAGATGGTCCGACTCATCACGGGGTTTTCGATATTGCGTACTTCAGACTGATTCCGAATATGACGGTCGCTGCGCCCATGAACGAAACGGAACTCCGGAACATGATGTACACGGCGCAGGCTTTGCCGGCAGGACCGTTCTCTATTCGCTACCCTCGCGGACACGGAGTTACGCCGAACTGGAGAGTTCCTTTCGAGACAATTCCGGTTGGTAAGGGTCGCGTATTGAAGGAAGGTAACGATATCGCCGTGTTAAGTATAGGGCATGCGGGGAATTTCGCCGCCAAAGCCGTCGCCAAAGCCGCAAACGACGGTATCGGCGCGATGCACGTCGATATGAGGTTTGTGAAACCGATAGACGAGGAAATTTTGCATACGGTAGGGAAAAAGTTTAAACATGTTATCACTGTGGAAGACGGCACGATTGTTGGAGGAATGGGTAGCGCTGTTGCCGAATTTTTTGCTCTTCACGGTTATGATTGTAAGGTGAAAATGCTGGGCGTTCCCGACAGATTTATTCAACAAGGCACTATTAAAGAACTTCAGGCGAAATGCGGTTTCGATGCCAATGGTATATACGATGCTGTTTTAAACTTGACGAAACGCAGTTAAAGCAAGATAACTAATGACTTGGGAGCAAATTATTGACGACTATATGGTGTATCTCAAACTCGAGAAATCCCTCTCGTCCGCATCCATCGAAGCTTACAGTTGCGATTTGAAGAAATTGAAAAAGTATATGCAGACTAACTCCATTGCTCCCGAATCGGTTACTATGGAACATCTGGAATCTTTTCTGTCCGAGATATACGACAGGGGACTTGTCCAAACTTCGCAGGCGCGTATATTGAGCGGAATACGAGGTTTTTTCAAATATATGCAAATGGAAAACCTGATACAGATTTCTCCAACGGAACTGCTCGAAAATCCAAACCCAAGACGAAAATTGCCGGATATTCTTTCGGCGGAGGAAATCGACAGGATTATCAACAGCATAGACGTCAGCCTTCCCGAAGGTCATCGAAACAGGGCTATCATCGAAGTCCTGTACGGTTGCGGATTACGGGTTTCGGAACTTGTTTCGTTACTGATTTCCTGCTATTTTCCCGATAAGGGGTTTGTCCGCGTAACAGGTAAGGGCAATAAAGAACGTTTGGTTCCAATCGGCGAACAGGCTATAAAAGAGATAGGCATATACTTGCAACAAAGAGATAAAGTCAAAATCAAAAAGGGAAAAGAAGACATTCTCTTCCTTAACAGAAGAGGCTCTAAATTAACACGCACAATGATACTTATCATGGTGAAACGCGCTGCTCTAAATGCCGGCGTCGAAAAAAAGATAAGTCCTCACACTTTCCGACACTCGTTCGCCACTCACCTGATTGAAGGCGGCGCTGACCTTAGAGCCGTTCAGGAAATGCTTGGGCACGAATCAATAGTTACTACCGAAATTTATACTCATCTCGACCAAAAACATCTTCGCGAAATAATCCGGCTGCACCCAAGAGCGCATTTGTGAACGATGTGCGATAATTGTCTTTTACTGTTTACTTCAATTTTGCTTGAAACAGTTATTATTTATTTATTTCACATTCCTAAAAAACGGCAATTAAATAAATAAAATTGAAACATGATATGTAGATAAAAAAATGCTTAATTTTGCGCTCGGACGATGCAGATTAAACAGTAAAAACAATAAAAACGCCGACCGGTTGTATTGCGTAAGCGCTCCGAGCTCTTTAATTACTAATGGTTTATCAAGAATTAATTCAATTCAAAAACTTTAATATATCTTTGTGGAAAAATTTGGATATCATGAAGAAGAAGTTACCAATAGGAATACAGTCGTTTTCCGTACTACGGAGCGAAGGATATTTGTATGTCGATAAGACAGAATTTATCTATAATATGATTAATAACGGACGAATTTATTTTCTATCGCGTCCTCGACGTTTCGGGAAATCCTTGCTTATAAGTACGCTTGATGAACTGTTTCGGAGGCGGAAAGAACTGTTCAAAGGACTGTTTATCTACGACAAATGGGACTGGACATGTCAGTATCCGGTGATACGTCTGGATTTCGGCTCAATAGCCAACAATACACCCGAAGCATTGAATAACTCTTTGTCTGATTTCATAAAAGAAATGGCTGAGAATTATAATGTCAATGTTGAAAAGATAGAATTGCCCGACAGATTTGCGGAATTAATCAAGAAAATATCTCTATCCACAGGGCAACAAGTAGTTGTTCTTGTAGACGAATACGACAAACCAATTATCGACCACCTGTTGAATAAAGAAACACTGAGAGCGAACAAAGAAATACTCCATAATTTTTATCAGGTACTGAAGGCTTCCGACGACTATATCGAATTCATTTTCCTGACAGGCGTGTCGAAATTTTCGGGACTGTCTATATTCTCAGCGCTGAATAATCCGGATGATATTACTTTGAATGAGGATTTCGCCGCGCTCTGCGG
>JAIRLF010000163.1 GCA_031259655.1 Prevotellaceae bacterium | reverse complement strand
CCAGTCCTTCGACAAACAATGTCGCCGACGTGTATTTCAATGGGATAACTTCGTTACCATCTTTATCCACAAAACCGTATTTACCATCTGATTTCACCATTGCCAGTCCTTCGGAAAATCGTTCTATCGATTCGTATTTCAAAGGGATAACTACTTTACCCTTTCTGTTCACAAATCCGAATTTGCCATCTGATTTCACCCCTGCCAGATCTTCGGAAAAATGTTCTACCCATTCGTATTTCAAAGGGATAACTACTTTACCTGTTGTGTCGGCATAACCCCACTTTAAAGTATTGGTGTCAAATGCCGGAACCAACACTCCTTTATACTGCCCGCGGGTAACGAATATCAACAATCCAACGCATACCGCAACAATAATCAATATTCTCATTGTAACAAATACTTTTACTTTACTCATTTCTTTACTGTTTTTATGCTCCTCTCGGAGCGGTTTATAATTAATTTTCGGACACTTCCAGCGGGTTGCGTCCGAGTTGTGCAATGGCAAGCCATGCTGTGGCTCCGATATGGATGCGCTTGTTGTATTTCCATTCGTTACCTTTGATGGAGCCGTCGGCGTTTACGCCTTCGAGCCAGATGCCTGTGCTGACGCCGTCGCGATTTGCCGCCGTGATGCTGCCGTCGGCGTTGGCTGCGGCATTGGCAATCGACAGCTGTGCGTTATATTTTGCAGCGTTACCCAACACCTTTTCGACAACAACCTTTTGGAGACTGCCTTCCCACCACACGCCGTCGCGGTCGTCGTTGAAATCGTACATGCCGTCCACGGAAAACCTGCTTTCGATTGTGTTCAAGATTTTTTGGACGTCGATAGCAGGGTCGTTATAGAAAGCCATCAGCCCCCAAGTGTTCACGTCGAGCGGATAAACGTCGTCATTGACAGTTATGCCGTCGGGTTTCGTACCGGTGTAGAAAAGACCCTGCTCGGGGTCGTACATTCGTATCACAAAATCACGGGCGTATGCTGCTTCGTTCCTGTAAAACTGTGCATTTCGGCCACCGGAAGTATAGCTAATCTTTTCCATTGCCGAGGCTAATTGAGAAAAAGCGCTATAGATGTCGATACAATGCTCGGTGCTGATGTAACCTGCTTTCTTCTGACTGTCGTCGAATCCTTCCCAACCGCCCTTAAATCCGCCGTTTACTTCGTCTTTCAGGGTATAGAGATAGTCGGCTATTGCGCAGGCGGCTTTAAGATATTCGATTTTTTCCGTTTGCCGCCATACTTCGAGAAATGCAATAATAGCCCATGCATTATTGCCGGTAGAGTACGAATCGCTGTAGTAATCTTCCCACCATTCTTTGCTGTCGATATCGAAAAATCCGGTGAGTTTTGCAAAAGGCGATTTGCCGGAAGCCGAAACCCATCCCGGAAAAGATTCGGGATTTCCCGCGCTGTAGCCATTGCGGAGACCACGCTCCGAAACGCTGAATTTCCGGTCGTTGTAGAGTGCAAACAGCAACCCGTCGGCTACTTTGCAGGCTTGTTCGCGCTTACCGGCATAGCTCAACGCAAGCACGGTCATTGCCAAATCGTAGGAGTAAGCGGCGGAATTGATGAAATAGCCTTCCCGGTCGAGCGGAACAGCTTCGTAGCTTGCAAGGAAAACCGGCGCGGGATGTGGCTTGGTAAATTCGTAGTAGATGTCGTCGAGATAGAATGTGATTTCGTCGGTGTCACTGTTGTTATTCAGATTTGTCACCCATCCGAAACCGCCGGAGATGTATGACAGGTTGACATTGGACAGCTTGATTTCAAAACGTTTCCATTCTTGAGTCAGCGTTATGTAGCCTGTTTCTTTACGATCGGTATCAGGATATTGTTTGTCGTCGCCAACGCCTCCGATGAAGAAGTTGACTCGGGCTGTCTGTCCATTTTCGGCGCGGGCATGGAAAACGAACTTGACAGCGCCCCGTAAATCCATTCCGGCTCTGAAATCACCCCAGTTGAATTGCGGTTCTCCGCCGGATGTCATTATGCCGTTGCCGAAATAATAGCCCGACCAGCACCCGTATCTAAGCGGCGCTTTAACTTTAATGGATGTGATGCCCGAAAAAGCTACCGGCGAAGCCTCGTCCATTTGAGGTTCTCCTACATTTCCATCAATCATTAAACCCCGCTGCGTGAAATTGTTGCGCGAATCGGAATAGTCCCTGTAAACATATAGCTTCCGGCTATATTCGTCCACCTGCGCGGCAAGCCATTCGGCGGCAGGCGAATTGTATTTGTCTTCTCCGTCTCCGTCTGCATTGACATTCGACGACGATGAATTGCAACCGATTACAAAACACGCTACTGCAATAGCCGAAATATACAGGCTTTTTTTGATGCTTCTAAAATCAATAATCTGTTTCATTATAAAATAATTTTTAATTTTTTAATATATGTTGTTTTTACTGTTATAATAATAAACCTCATTCGACAAGTTTCTCATTGTTGTTTGAATTTAAATTGTTCATTTCGGTACCGAATAACCATTTCTTTATTACTTTTTTAATGCTCCATTCCGGAGCGGTTATTTGAAATTTTCTCCAAATTCTTTCACTGCATCATCGAATAAGGTTCTCGCATGGCGGGGCGTCTGTTCGAGGACAAAAGGTTTATCTCCGAGCACAACTGTGAAAAAGAGAGGCGCAGTGTATATCTCTGCCAACTCCGATTCTTCTATTCCCCTGAAATAGACGTACATTACTTCCGATACAGGTTTCAGTTTTACAGAGACAATTAACGTTCCATCCGGAGTGGAGCTAAAAGTAAACGTTATACTTCCATTGTCTTTGATTGTACAGGGTTGGTAAAGATTTTTATAATTTTCCGGATCAATGAAATAAGTTCTCACAACCGTAACTGTACCGCTGTTCTGTACACGGCTATTGGAACACTTTATGTAAATGTCATAATCATCTCCAGACTTTTTGACCGAATCAATGGATAGCCCAATCCGGTTGTTCTCCGATGCTACTGGCGTTGCTTCCGTCAGACCGTTCAACAATTTAATTGCTTTTTGTTTCAGTGTTTCGGGATCATTCTTTGTTTGTCCGGCATTTTGCTGCCCGTATGCAAATTGCATGGTTAAACAGGCACATGCAATAATAATAATTTTTTTACTTTTCATATACTTTTTCTTTTTATGCTCCATTCCGGAGCGGTTTATAATTCATTTTACTTTTTTTAACCACAAAGGGCGCTAAGTTTCACAAAGTTTTCACAAATCGACATTCTGTTCATTCTTTAATTCTATAAATTCTGATTCAGACTTTCCTATTTCGCGCCTTTTTCCCGCAAAAGTTTTGCCGTTTCGGTATGACCGTTTACTGATGCCAACATCAATGCCGTCGAGCCATTCTCACTGGCAGCGTTGACATCCGCACCCTTTTCTATCAGGAGTTTCGCCGTTTCGGTATGACCTATGCCTGATGCAAACATCAATGCCGTCACGCCTTTCTTATTGGCAGCGTTCACATTCGCTCCTTTTTCTAGCAGTTCATAGACCAACGCTACATTCCCATTCTTCGCCGCATCAATTAATTCTTCCGGCGACGCCTTTTTCTTAAAAAAATCAAATAATCCCATTTTTTTACTTTTTTATGCTCCGTTACGGAGCGGTTTATAATTCATTTTACTTTTTTTTAACCACAAAGGGCGCTAAGTTTCACAAAGTTTTCACAAATCGACATTCTGTTCATCCTTTAATTCTGCAAATTCCGATTAAAAATCATTTAAATCACAAAAATCAAAGTTCAGACCACAAAGGGCACAAAGTTTCACAAAGTTTTCACTAATTGACATTCTGTTCATCCTTTAATTCTGTAAATTCTGATTCAGACTTTTCTTCCACCCAGAAAGATTCTTTTCCGGTTTTATCGATATAACCCCAATTGCCGTTTAGTTTGACCCTTGCCAATCCTTCGGCAAAATTGCTTATTTCATCATATTTCAGAGGTATGATTTCGTTGCCGTTCGTGTCGACAAATCCCCAATTGCCGTTTAATTTGACCGCTACACATCCGCCGACGGAACTGTTTACCTGATCGTATTTCAGGGGTATGATTTCTTTTCCGGTTGTATCAATATATCCCCATTTGCCGTCTTTTTCTACACGTGCAAGGTCTTCGGAAAAATTGTTTACATCATCGTATTTCCGAGGTATGATTTCGTTGCCTGTTGTATCGATATAACCCCATTTGCCGTTTAATTCGACCATTGCCCGGCTTTTGTCGAAATTAGAAGCATTTTCATACTTCAATGCAACGACGAGCTTACCGCGCCTGTTGACAAAGCCGTATTTGTCGTTCAGTTCTACTCTTGCAAAACCTTCGTTAAAGTCTCCAACATTGTCATATCTCAAAGGGACGACTATCTTGCCGGTTTTGTCAATATATCCCCAATTTAAAGAGTGTGACCTGACTTTAGCTAATCCTTCGGAGAAAGCATAAGTGCCGCTGTAAGTAGAAGAAAAGACAAACATACCTGTAGTATCAATACACTTGATTCCGCCGGACGGCAATATAACCCAGGCTAAACCTTCGGCGAAATTAGTCGCCTTTTCGTATTTGCAAGGAATGACCACTTTTCCGGCTTTGTTGATATATCCATACAACCCGTCTAATTTGACATAAGCCAAGCCGCTTGATGAAAAATTGGCAGCGTCGTCATATTCTATAATAACTTCTTTTCCGGTTGTATCAATAAAGCCGTATTTGTTGTTTAGTTTGACCCTTGCCAAGCCTTCGGCGAAACTGTATGCGTTGTCGTATTTCAACGGGACAACTTCTCGTCCGGTCGTGTCGACAGAACCATATTTACCGTTCGATTTTACTACGGCAAGATTTTTGGTAATCACGAATATCTCATTGTACTTCGGAGGAAAGAGTTCTTTACCGGTTTTATCAAAAGCGCCTTTTTTACCGTCTACGGTTACCGTTATGAAATTTGCTAAAAATTTTTCAGTCCACAGAACAAACGCATTCTCACCCAAATGAAATAATACGGAAAACGACCCTATGTTATCATATTTCACAGGGATGATTTCCCGTCCGTTATTAATGTTGATAACTCCATATTTTTTATCTATGCCGACTCTTGCAAGTTCGGAGTTATAGCGGTATATTTCATCGTATTTGCAGGGGACAATTTCGCGTCCGCCGGCGTCAATCAAGCCTGTCTTGCCGTTAGATACCACTTTTACATAGGCGCTGTCGAGCGTCCCGACAAGTTCGTAGTTCAGAGGCGCGAATTTTCCTTTCGTGTTGAGCGTTCCCCATTGCCCGTTCAGGAGCGCCAATGCCCGACCCTCGAAAAACCCTCCGGCGGTATCGTACCTGTGCGGGATAACAGTTTTACCTGTTGTATCGACGTAACCCCATTTTCCGAGGCTCTCGTCCTTCGACGGAAGCAATACGCGATTACTGTGCGAACAACCGACAATTGTCCACATCGCCAATCCTGATAACAGGATAATCTTAAAAATTTTACTTTTCATGTCTTTTTTCTTTTTTTATATAGTTAATAATTAAAAATTTATGCTCCGTTTCCGGAGCGGTTAAATTCTATTCATTTCAGTAATAATATCTGTTTCTTACATTATATGTACATTGAAGTTTGAAGTATCGACGCTGTTATACTTCTTACATTCGGGACAGCGGACAATGGTTGTATTATTGTATCGCAGTCCGTCTCGCCATTTTGCGCCGCACGAGCCGCAAATTGTTTCGGCGACAAAGTTATCGGTAAGTCCACGTGCTGCCATTGTCGCATTGTTAATTGAAAAACTGCCGAATGTGCCTTCGCATTGCGCCAAAGAAAGATTCTTCTGATAAGGCAACAATTCGGCTAAAAACAGCCCTTCAATGTCTTTTCCCCACACGCCTTCGGGCGTCTCAACCTGTACATAATACAGAGGTTGCGTAACTTCACATGATGAAAGAAACTGTCTCGCATCCTTAGCTGACTTGGCGCCGTAATATTCATACGTATACTTTCCTTTCACTTCTTTACCGAATGAACGTATTCTCGGTTTCTTGTCCTTCGTTACATTCGTTTTCTTCAAAAAATCAAATACTCCCATTTTTCTACTTTTTTATGCCCCCTTGCGGGAGCGATTTATAATTCATTAAATCATTTTCAATTTCCTTTGTGTTCTTTGCGCCTTTGTGGTTGATATAAGACCACAAAGGGCGCTAAGTTTCACAAAGTTTTTTGACAGTTCATCACTCATCACTAATTTTAAACGTAGTCACAATCTGGCCGGTATATTTACCGATACCCGAGATGATGAGCGTAGCAGTACCCGGAGCCTCGTTATTTTTGTATCCGACGGTAAAATCTTCGCTGAAACGGAGTTCGACGACAGTTACCGTTCCGTCTTTTTCCGTTTTGCTGACTCTCACTGTAGGGATAACGTACACCGGTTTACCCGTGCAGGGCTGTATCGCAATCGGGTCGATGTCGGCGCCGGCGATATCGGTCTTAGCGTGCAGACGTCCGTAGTGTTCGTTAGCCACAGTATTGTAAACGTCCACATGCACATTGAACTCTGTAGCGAACGGGATGTACGCATCCGGACCGTTGAGGTCGGCAAGCGAGTTCACACGGTTAAGGATTTTGCGCAAAGCCTCGTCGGTTTGACGGCGAGCAGTGCGGGGACTGATGTCCGGTTTCTTAACCTTTTCCTGTTCGGTGTCGGCGGCGTAACTTTTGAAGAGGTTGTTATACTTCGCCAGTTCGGTCAACCAGGGTTCGAGGTTCAAAGTCTGAACGGCAACGAAATAATCGGGGCTGTTCAACTTTGCAATGATACTGTCGATTCCGGCAGTTTCGGCGTTATAATCGGCATTAGCCAGATTGCCGTAGGCGCTAAGCATGTTTAGCGCCTGCCTGGCGCTGTCGCGAATCGACG
>JAIRLF010000030.1 GCA_031259655.1 Prevotellaceae bacterium | reverse complement strand
AACATCGTAGCATTCAAAGCAAACGACTGGTCGGGCAAGGGGACCGAGGTCAGCGGGGGAGTACTTAACTCTAACAGAGATACGGTTGCCACGTTCACAAGCAAATATCTTGGAATGGGAAAATTCAGTTTCATTCCGCTGGCGGGGGAATCTTATCAGGCTTTTTTTACTCCGAAAGGCGTTCAATATTCGCAATACGCCAAACTGCCGGAAATCTTAGATAAAGGTTTTACGATGAATGTCAATGACAACGACACAGTTTTTTTCCTCAACATACGAACCAATCAGGAAACATTAGTCGACTTTTTGAGTAAAACGATGTCGCTTACTTTCAGACAGTCGGAGAAACCGCTGTTCGGTCATGAAATAGTGTTAAACAAAAGGTCCGAATTTGTGCTTGTTCCGAAATCCTTGTTGCCGGCGGGAATTACTCGAATAACACTTTACGACGAACAGGAAAAACCGCATTGCGAACGTTTGGTTTATATCGAAAACAAAGAAAAAGTCAATGTAAGCATAAGTCCCGCAGACGACACAACTTCAATCATCAAAGTAACCGACAACAACGGTCAGCCGGTAAAAGCATGTCTTTCGATGTCGATAACAAACAGCCTCGTTCCCGACGAAATGTTTGATATTGAATCGCATCTTTGGCTCGAATCCGAAATCAAAGGAAAGATAGAGCGACCAACAGCATATTTCGACACTGCCAATCACGAAAGATTCAAACAAATAGACCTGCTTTTACTTACGCATGGCTGGCGCGATTTCGTATGGAAACATGTCGAAAACAATGTGTCCCACTTTGCCGGACACGAAATGGAGCAGGGATTAAAAATCACCGGTCATGTCAAAAAACTTGTTGGCAAAAAACCTTATTCCAACGCGACAGTCGCCCTGTTTTTTCCCGACCCCAACGCGGATATTTCAACGTATATTCCCAATTTAATGCAAAAGAAAGGAAGACGGTTTACTCAAACCGATTCGTTGGGCAACTACAATTTCGGATACATGAACTTTTTCGGATACAGAATGCTCTCTCTGACTTCGAGAACGGAAAAGGATAAGCCTGCCGGCGAAATTTCCATTAATCCTCTTTTTATGCCCGCCGAAGAATTTCCCGTAAAAGTATGGAAACAATACCGGTTTGACAGTATCTACGCTTTGCCTGTCGAAAATTACAGTCAAAAAAACTACAGATTGACGGATACCATTGTTTTAGATCCCGTAACGATTTCCGACAGAAAAGACGGTCATCTGATATCCGACAGGGAAATCACTCCGCAAGACACGGGCAGGCGCCAGGATTAATAAAGACAGGAAAGGTGGGAGAGCTAAAAGGAACGTTTAACGATTTGAAAATAACTTTTTACGACTCAAATGGGAAAAAAATACGGTCGAGAGTTCCGCCTCCGGCAACAATATCAATGAAAGAAGTCGATAGAGTGAGGATATACAAAAAGGAGATATTTGTTAATGCAAACGAAATACCTTTGAAAGATTCTAAAGGTGGTCTTATACATGCAATAAATTTTACGCGATCAATCCACTCGGTTGATGTTTATTCAAAACAGGACGGTTTTACAGAACAACATTATCCGTCAACAATACATAAGTATACAGTTTTGCCGTCTAGACTGACAGTCAATAGCGCTGCCGGATATTATGAAGAGATTACACATTATGGAGAGATAGCAGAGATTATTGACGCTGATACTCATACGACAACCATTCATGATGTCGATTACAGTTCCATATCTCCGATAGTCGGCGGCTATTATGAGGAACGGAAATTTTACACGCCTAAGTTTTATTCTGCTACTGAAATCAAAGAATATTTCGGCACATATTTCTGGCAAGCCGATATACGTACCGGAGACAACGGCGAAACGGTCATCTATTACAATCCCCAAAAACAGCCGTCCGGGAAAATCAGTATCGAAGGAATTACAAACACAGGGATTCCATTTGCAGTGAAATTAAAATGAAAAGATGTTGATGACAGAATTTTATTCGGTGAATGTTTCAAAAGAAGATATAAGCATTAAAAAATTCGATATGTCCATAAACGAGACTAAAAGTTCTCAAAATGTGACAGTGCAGGAAACAATGACAGTCTTAACGGGAGCAAAATCGTTGTCGCAGTATCCGATTTGCCCGGTAATGTGGTCGAAGAAGTAGTTATTCCGGACTGAACCTACGGTTGAATAATTCGCAACAGAAGCGCTGCACAGGATATGCACAGGATATGCACAGGATAAGCGCAAGATATGCACAGGAGTTAAGAACTAAAAGTTCAATGTTAGATTTACGATTTTAGAGGTATTCCATTTGCTGTAAAACTAAAATAAAAGATATTGATGACAGAATTTTATGCAGCGAATGTTTCAGAAAAGGCATAATAAAGCATTGAAAATTTCGACGGGATATAAGAAAAATGGTTCTACTGGGAATTGTGTGGAAAGGGGCTAATCTTTTTCTGGAACGCTTTTATAGCACAAAACCTTATTTTTACCTTATTTAAATAACAAAACAACCTTAGTAGCCCCGTGCATTGCCCATCCATTCACCTTATTACCTTATTAGCCGAAGTATTGTATAAATATAAACAGTAAAACTCAAACCGACTTTTAGATTTACGATTTAGCGTCAGACCAATCTTAATAAATCTTAAATATAAGCAAATGACGCAAAGCAATAGAACAATAAGGTAAGAAGGGTAGTGTGTGTGTGTGCTATACTCTCTACTAAGGTTGTTTTGTTATTTAAATAAGGTGGAAATAAGGTTTTATTTTCGACCGGAAAACTACCCGCAAAGAATAAAGAATACTCAAATATTGCAA
>JAIRLF010000404.1 GCA_031259655.1 Prevotellaceae bacterium | reverse complement strand
TTTTAGTTTTTAGTTTTTAACTCCTTCGAGTTGTAGGCGTTCATTGTTTTTTCGAGACCTGCAAGCGCAAAACTTTTAATAGCATCCACAGCGGTTTCGAAATGAGGGGTTAAAGCTTCGTATTCATCTTTCGACCATTTAGCCAGCACATATTCCATTTGATAGCCTTGAGGAAAATCGTTACCGATTCCGAAACGCAAACGCGTATAATTTGAGTTTCCCAAGACTTGATTAATGTGTTTCAGTCCATTATGACCACCGTCGCTACCTTTTCCTTTGATTCTTATTGTTCCGGCGGGAAGAGCGAGGTCGTCAAGCGCGACTAAGAGCCTGTCCTGCGGGATATTTTCCGTCTGCAACCAGTAGTTCACCGCGTTACCGCTGAGGTTCATATACGTATTGGGTTTCAGCAGGATAAAAGTTCTGCCTTTGTGTTTTACTTCGGCAATATCTCCATAACGTTTAGTCGCAAAAGCGACATTGGACGCTTTTGCGAAAGCGTCCAATATCTCGAATCCCGCATTATGCCGGGTTTTTTCGTATTCTTTTCCGATATTACCCAACCCTGCGATTAAATATTTCATTTCGACAAAATTACGGGCAATATTATTCTGTTACAATATTATTTTTGCGGCGCTTGTTCGCGCGATGCACGTGTAGCTTTCACGCGGCATACGGTCGAAGACGCAGGCGTTAAAATAGTGATATTGGGATACGAAAGGTCTTTAACAAAGACCGTTTTCCCCAATCCAAGGTCCGAAATATTTACAACAAGATTTTCGGGCAGGTCGTTTACCAGCGCCGAAACTTTCAATTTACGCACCAAAATCTGCAATTTTCCACCCTGTTTAACGCCTTCGGAATTACCTTCCATTATCACAGGCAAATCGATTGCAACAGGCTTTGATTCATCGACATTGAAAAAGTCGATATGTAGAATTTCGTCGGACAGAGGATGAAATTGTATGTCTCTCAACACTGTAAGATAACTTTTACCATCCACGCTTAAGTCAATCAAAAAAGCTTCGGGCGTATAAATTATTGGTTTAATACTGCTTACAGAAGCTGTAAAATGCAAATTTTCTATTCCGTTGCCATAAAGCACACATGGAATTTGTTGTTCATTACGTGATTTTTTCGTCTCTTTTTTTCCAAGACCGGCTCTCACTGTTCCTTCTAATTTAATCTTTTTCATTTCAAAACGTTTTAATTGTGCTACTCAATCTCCGGCTCTTTGCCGGCGATCCCATTACACGCCGCGTCATCAAAGACCGGCAAAAAGGGAGCGCAAAAGTATAAAAAAAATGTGAATTGCAAACAATTATTTTTTGACGGGAATACATTTTGTTGATTATAAGGCAAAAATGCCACAATAATATTGGTTATGTTTTCAAGTTAAAAATCGCATAAGCGAGTTTTTTTGCCACATTTTTCGTGTCGGTATAGACAATTGACGATGGTTTGACAATCGTTGTGCCCCAGGCCGATTCTACACTGTATTCCACAACGTTTTTGTTATCTGCCGTGCTGAAATGAAGTTTCAATACCGGCAAATTGTCGCCATTTTTCACAAAATCAATATTAAACGTGTTTAAATCGGATAAAATCTGTTTAGCGCTTTCAGCTTCGTTGGTTTTGTGTTCTATTCGGAATTTCATTTTGAGAGGGCTGTACGGGACTAATTGAGGGTATGTCTGATAGAACTTATTCCGGAATTTTTCGAAATTGTTTTTTGTTCCCGATTCGTCGTTTGCTAAAGCCAGAGCCTCGTACAAGCGCGCCAGATACAGTTTTTCGTATTCATTATCTTCTATTAAATTTTGATTATAAAGTTCTTCCAATGTTTTCAGGGCTTTGCGTGTAGAGCCTTTTTCGATATACAGTTTTCCCTGAAACAGTTTGAAATATTTACGAATAATCTCTCTCTCATCACTTTCTGCCTGTCTGCCGAATTCTTTGATAAAATAACTTCGTCCGTAATCTTTAATCATATAAAATATTTCGTCGAACGAAATTGTAGCTTCGGAAGCAAACAGTCTATAATACACGTCGTTGCGTTCGGGATTTGAGGACAGTTGATTGAATATCAACATTTGAAGTACGTATTGTTCTAATTTTATTTCGGCAAGTTTCTTTAATTTCGACGGTGACAACCAGTAATATTTGTCTTCAAAACGAATTGCCGCTTCCTGCCGTTGCAGGTTTATAAACTTCAGGATACTGTGACTGAAGGTATAATGATTTTGTCCCCAAGTAGTTCCGATATGCACATCGTTAAATTTTCCAGCTTTGTTAATACATATCAAACTCGAATCTAATTGCCCGTTGTACATCAGCGCCCTCGCCAGCCCCATGTTGTACCAGCCCCAACCGGGTCGCACGCCCGACTGTCGTATGTGAAGCGATAAATCGTCGACGCTTTTTTGCGGGTCTGCTTTCATCACGTCGAGAATACTCATATAATAGATTGATTCTTTGAGGCGATATCTGTCGTAAGTATTTCTGAAATTTGCGTATTTGAAATAGGCGTACGATTCTTCGAAAAACCCTGTTGTGAAACAGAAAATAGCGTAATTGTTATAGGGAAAAATATTGGCGTACGGCTTCATATAATTATAGTATAACTGTGCCGAATCAGGCTTATGTAAATAGCTATATATTATTGACAAGTAGTGATATACGCTTAATTTTGCGGCGTTTATTCTCCATGGGCTTATTACCGATTCGTTTCGTGCAGCGTTTTTATTGATGTTTTCCAGATTTTGTTTCAAGAAATACAGAGCAGCCATTTCGTTTTCTTCCACCGAGTTATACAGGAAATCGAATTTTTCGGAAGTATAGAATCTGTTCCGGTGATATGTCCATGCGATATAATCGTCAGCTCCAAATTCGTCGTGTTGGAAGCCCCATGATTTATATCTGTTTAACAGCCAAATAACAGAATCGGGGCGTTCGATATTGCTGTAACAGTCCATCAATTTTTCGGTGATATAGATATAATCGTACAGTCGGTCTTTGTATTCTTCGTACGCCTTTTCCGACACATATACATCCCTCAACGCCACTGCATAATCTTTTTCGAACAATTCCAGAGCCAACTTCAAAGGTTTTGACGCCTGCACATATCCGGCAATGTCTCCCGAACGGTCGTATCTGTAAAACCCTTCAAACATGTATCCTACATAATAAGTAGGGTCTTTTCTGATAAATTCTCTTGCACGCAACATTACTTCGTTCGGCAACAATCCAAATGATATGGAGGCGCTCATCTCCGTCCGTTTTATGTCGATTTCGTATCTTTTGACAGAATTTACTTGCGCACTTGTTTCTGTTGCTGCGAACAGAAACAATGCGAGTATAATTGTTTGACAATAAATATAATGCAGTTTATACATTATCTATTCCGAATACAAATTTAATTTACTTAATCTTGAAATTTCCTTATTTATAATATGTTTTAACGCATTTTCCTTCGCCTCCCTGTTTTTGAATATCAATCTGTGATTAAGCACAGGTTCGGCAAGATGGAAAATATCATCTTCGACCACGAAGCCGCGTTTGTTAACTAATGCATGCGCACGCAAGCATTTAAGGAAAATAATACCGCTACGTGGAGACGCTCCGAGTATAATGTCCTTTTGCTCGCGTGTTGCGCTCACAATGTTCAGGACAGATTTAATAATCTCCTCATGTACAAACGTTTCTTCGGCTTTACTCCTAAGCTCGAAAATATCGTTTTCGCTCAAAACGGTCTTAACATCAGAGACTTTCCTGTCGATATCCTGATAATTCCGGTATATGTCCATTTCCGCTTCGCTGCTTACATAACCAAACGGGATTTTCATGAAAAATCTGTCTAATTGAGCGGCAGGAAGAGGGTATGTGCCTTCGATTTCTACCGGATTTTGCGTGGCTATCACAAAGAACAACTTTTCGAGCGGATACGTTGTGTTTCCGACTGTTATCTGATTTTCCGCCATGCATTCCAACAAGGCAGACTGAACCTTAGGCGAGGCTCTGTTGATTTCGTCGGCTAACAGGACATTACTGAAAAGAGGTCCTTTTTTGAATACAAAATCTTTTGTGTTTTCGTTAAATAGATGCAGTCCGATGAGGTCCATCGGCAATAAATCGGGCGTAAACTGAATACGTTTGAACAAAAGCCCGTTTTCGGCGCTTTTGCCCGATATCGACTGCGACAGGGTTTTTGCCATGACGGTTTTTCCGGTGCCGGGATTGTCTTCTATCAGAATGTGTCCTCCCGCTAACAGCACGGATACCACCAATTTAAGCGCTTCGGTTTTGCCTTTGACAATTTCTTCTACATTATTAAAAAGAATTTCTAATCGTGATGAAAAAATATTCATTTCATTCGAATTATCTTCCAAAATATTCCCAATACTTTGAATTTCCGAGTCTTTGTTTAGTTCTTCCTGCATACTCAATCTTATTTCTATACTAATATTTAAATTCCTGTCATTTAGATAAATAACATCAAACCAAAGATGTATTTCTAAGGCGCTTAATGCTATTAATTTGTGCAAAGTTAACAGTTTTTTTGGAATCCAAAATTCGAATGATGTATAACAAGATTTCAGAAAATCCGGAAAAAGGGAATTTTGGGGTTCCGTATCAAATAGT
>JAIRLF010000388.1 GCA_031259655.1 Prevotellaceae bacterium | reverse complement strand
TCCCGTAACGGAGTTTCGGGTCAATGGGTAGTTTTTGCATCTGTTGCGCAAAAACGGAACTTAAACAAATCAGGATAAATCCCGAGAGAAATATTATTCTTTTCATTGCAATATATTTTATAGTAAATAACTTACATACCTGTCTATCAAAGATGGCGCAAAGGTAATATAAATTTTTGAGATGGGTACGACAAAATTATGGCGTCGTCGAAAACGTCGTCGAAAACATCATCAATGAGACGCAATTCTGTTCATTCTAAAATTCTGAAAATTCTGATCCGATTTTGATTTATTTATTTATCTGAAATTTATTCCTACTTTTGCATGATAAAATAAAGGTGCATTTGACATGCCGGGACAAAGTTATTTTTTTAAGAACTTATTATTAATGAAATGTTTTAATATTATAATCCACGTCGATTTTGCTCCGGAATATATGCGCGAAAAGATAAGGAATGAATAATACAGTTAAACATTTTGGCGTTACGGAAGACGATTTGCGGAAAGTTATAGCGGAAGCCATGTCGCGGGGCGGTTCGTACAGCGACTTATATTTCGAAAACACGCTGATGAACAGTCTGTCGTTACGCGACGGGGCGGTCAACAGCGCCACGTCGGATGTAGATTTCGGGATGGGAGTTCGCGTCCTTTCGGGCGACCGCACAGGTTACGCATATACCGAAAACATCACGCTCGCCGACATGCTGAAGGTCGCGGCGACAGCGGCAAACATCGCGAACAGCAAAGTCGCCGGCATCTCTCCGGTGAAAATCAACCGACAGACGTTCAAGAATTATTACCCCGTCGAAAAACTGTGGGAAGATGTCTCAATCAAAGACAAAGCGCCGTATCTGCAAAAGCTTAACGACCGTATTTTTGAGTTGGATAGCAATGTCTGCAAAGTAAATATCAGTTTATCCGACATGTCTTCATACATTCTGTTTTTCAATTCGGAAGGTTTATTATGTTCCGATTACAGACCGATGGTTTCGTTGAACGCCTTTTGCGTGATGGAAAAGAACGGGCGTATCGAGAACGGATATTCGGCGCGTTCGTTTCGCAAGGGAGTTGAATTTTTGACGGACGAGCTTGTCGAAACGCTTGCCGCTAAAGTTGTTCGCCTGACTTCGCTGATGTTTGAGGCAATCACTCCCAAAGGCGGCGAAATGCCTGTCGTTATGGCTGCCGGAAGTTCGGGGATTCTGTTGCACGAGGCTATCGGTCATTCGTTCGAAGCAGATTTCAACCGTAAAAAGATATCGATTTTCTCCGACAAGTTCGGCGAACAGATATGCGACAAAAGCATCAATATCGTAGACGACGGCACTTTACCCGAAAACAGAGGGACAATAAATTTCGACGACGAAGGCGTCGAAAGTCAAAAGACGTATCTTGTTCGCGAAGGAAGGCTGTCGTCGTATATTCACGACCGCATAAGCGCAGAATATTACAAAGTTGCTCCTACAGGCAACGGACGGCGCGAATCTTTCCGGCACGCGCCTCTTCCGCGAATGAGGGCGACTTATATGGAAAACGGCAATATCCGTGAAAACGACATCGTTGCAAGTGTAAAAAACGGTTTATACGTCGACAATTTCAGTAACGGGGAAGTGCAGATTGGCGCCGGCGATTTCACGTTTTTCGTCAAATCGGGCTATCTGATAGAAAACGGCAAACTGACGCAGCCCGTCAAAGACATCAATATCATCGGCAACGGTCCGAAAGCGCTGGCAGATATAGCAATGGTCGGCGACAATCTGAAAATCGACGACAGTACCTGGACTTGCGGTAAGGACGGTCAGGGAGTTCCTGTGTCGCAGGGATTGCCGTCTGTCTTAGTAAAGAAACTAATCGTCGGGGGAGCTGTTTGAAATATAGAATTAAAGAAATTAATAATGTATAATTGATATTAAAAAATAATGTGTAAGAGTATGAAAATTAAATTGCTTTTTATGACGGCGCTCTGTTTAACGTTTGTATGTGCTTTGCGGGCGCAACAAAACGAAAAGACAGAACCTAAGAAAACGGAATATGAGTTTACAGACGTAAAAATTCTGCCTCATACTTCTATTAAGAATCAGGCGAGTTCGGGTACTTGCTGGAGTTTTTCCGGAACGGCGTTTCTCGAATCGGAAATTATGAGAATCAAAGGCGATTCAATCAATCTGTCGGCGATGTGGGTTGTCCGCAACATCTACAAAGAGAAAGTGGATAAATATGTGCGGATGCATGGCGAAATCAATCTTGCCGGCGGCGGTTCGTTTGCCGACGTTCTGCACGCGAGTTCGCAGTACGGCATCGTTCCCGAAGATGTATACACCGGGCTGAATTACGGCTCTTCGAATCACAATCACGGCGAATTAGACAAGTTGTTGAGCGAAATCGGTAAAGCGCTTGTTGCGCAGCGACGTTTGAGTACGGCATGGCGTGCGGCGGTCGATGGCGTGCTGGATGCATATCTGGGAAAAGCTCCCGAAAAATTCACTTACAAGGGAACGGAATATACTCCCGAATCGTTTCTGAAATACTCGACGTTGAACATCGACGATTATGTGTCTGTTACTTCATACACGCATCATCCGTTCTACAGTTCTTTTATTCTGGAAATCCCCGACAACTGGATATACGAATCCTCGTATAACGTCCCGTTAAACGAAATGTCGGAAATCATCGACAATTCCCTGAAATTAGGGTATACAGTGGCTTGGGGCGCCGACGTCAGCGAACGCAGTTTTTCGCGCGACTATGCAACTATTCCCGAAGAAAAGAAGGTTGAATCAATCGGCTCCGACCAGGCAAAATGGACGAAAACCGAAGCAAAAGAAGAGATTATATCGCTACCGGACGAAAAAACAATCACTCAGGAAATGCGTCAGGACGCGTTCGATAACTACGAAACAACCGACGACCACGGAATGTTGATAATAGGTACGGCTAAAGACCAAACCGGCAAACTGTTCTACAAGGTCAAAAATTCGTGGGGCGCCGGCGGAAAATATAAAGGATATCTCTATGTCTCAAACGCATTTGTGCAGTACAAAACAATGAACATCATTGTTCATAAAAATACTATTCCCTCTCATATAAAAACAAAATTGAAGATAAAGTGAAGATAAAGTAAAGATATAGCTCCTATATAAATTGTAAAAAGTCGAGGCAATCCATCTGTTTTGGGTTGCTTCGATGTTTATAGACGAACAGAAAACACGGCAAATTGCGGATTTTATCATGGCGATATCATCGAAAAACATCTCAAAACCGGATTATTTGAAAAAAAATTTCATCCCTCAATTTGCAGAGTTACTATTGTTTAGCGCGGAAAAGAAATTTTTTAACAAAATTTAACTTGGAGATTAAAAAAATTGTCGTACCTTTGCGCCCATAAGTTGGTTTTTTCATAGGTTAAGTTTTAGGTTAAGAAGAAGGTAGGCTACCCAGCCTGCCTTTTTTAATTGCAATACATAGCAGCGCTATGAAGAAATATTTCTTCTGCCTTCGCTCTTTTCCGACAGCATTCTCGAAAATCTTCTGTTTCGAAAATCATTCAATCATTTATACTCAATCAGCCTTTATACCATAGACAGGGTTAGCCGCAGCCGCTTTATAGCTTTGCCAGCTTACGGTTAATGCCGTGATAATGAATATCAGTATGCCGCCTGCGGCGAATATCCACCAGTGTATTGGAGTTTTATATGCAA
>JAIRLF010000248.1 GCA_031259655.1 Prevotellaceae bacterium | reverse complement strand
TTGTACGGGCGTAACTCAATGGGCGGATTGATAAACATTTACACACTTTCGCCTTATGACTATCAAGGCACGAGGGCAAAACTTTCGCTGGGGAACTATGGTCTCACGAAAGTCCAACTATCTCATTATGCCAAACCAAGCGAAAAATTTGCCTTCTCGTTAGGCGGAAATTATTCGGCTTCGGGAGGTTTTCTTAAAAATCAAAATCCCGATTATCGTCCGGAATATCACAATTTTGCCGGAACGCTTTTTCCTGCGGCATACGAAAAAAACAAAATAGAAGCAGCGCAATCGGCTTCGTTGCGGGCTAATGCAAGTTGGCGTCCTTCGGAAAAACTTTCGTTGAACTATATAGGAAGCTACGAATATGCCGACCAGAACGGCTATGCTTACGGAAAATACAATTTCGCTACAAATCTGCCCGACACAATCAATTACAACGATTTGGCATACTATAGCAGAAATGTAGTAAACAACAGCATGCGCGTTGAATATCAAGGCAAAAACTTCAAAATCGCATCAACAACAGGTCATCAGTTTTTGAAAGATTCTCTGCTTCTTGACCAGGATTTTTCGCCGGCTTCGATGTTCACCCTGTTTCAGTCGCAAAAACTGAACGCATTCAACGAAGAGATTACGATTCGTTCTACCGGAGAAAGTAATTTTCAATGGATTGGCGGCGTTTCGGGATTTTCTCAGAAAATGAACACCGAAAGTTTAGTAACGTTTAAAGAAGACGGAATCGCTGTTATTCAAGACAATATAAACAATTCCGGGATGCCTTTCCCCTTGACAATCATTAACGAAACTATTCCGGTAGTTGGAGAATATATCACTAAAAACCACGGTTTTGCAGCCTTTTTACAACCTTCGCTCAACAATTTCCTGCTTAAAGGTTTATCTGTTTCCGCAGGTGTACGTTTCGATTACGAACATGTTTCGTTAGAGCATTTTACAAACAGTGTATTCGATTGTGAGATTCGCATGGGTCAAACTGTGCGACCATACGCAAAAAACGACACTATCGCCGGTAACGAAAAGATGGATTTCACGCAGTTGTTGCCGAAATTTTCCGTGCGTTACGAGAAAGCGGGAAATATTGCGTATGTTTCTGTTTCCAAAGGATATAAAGCCGGAGGTTACAATCTTCAAATGTTTTCGGATTTGATAGAAACCAAGATGAGGTCGCAGCAATCTGCTGAATTTGACATACAGAAATCGACCTCGTTCAAACCGGAATACAGTTGGAACTACGAAGTTGGAGGACGTATATCGGTGTTAGATGGCAAAATGAATCTGGGCGCAACATTGTTTCTTTTGGATATCAGCGACCAGCAAATTGTAGAATTTGCTCCCAACGGACAGGGCCGGATGATAAAAAACGCAGGCGAATCGCAAAGTAAAGGGTTTGAATTTGAGGCTGATATTCATCCGTTCAGATGTTTCGGAATAGGATTAAGCTACGGATATGTCGAGAGTAAATTCACTGAATATCAGGAACAAGTTGACGAAAATTCTTTCGTTGATTATTCCGGCAAATACGTGCCTTTTGTTCCCAAACAAACTTTGTCTGCCACTGCCATTTATACTATTCATTTCAAAAATTTGTTTATTGACAGGCTTTTAATCAGCGGTAAATATTCCGGAGCAGGGAAAATATATTGGAACGAAACCAACGATGTGTCCCAAAAATTCTATTCGATGCTAAATGGACGGATATCGCTTGAAAAAGGCAAGTTTTCGTTATGTGTATGGGGCGAAAACATGTTAAATTCAAAATATACGACATTTTATTTCAAAACATTCGGCAATTCTTTCGGACAATTAGGCAAGCCTTTCCATTTCGGTATAGACTTGAATATGAGGTTTTAAACAATTTTGTAATTATCATTTGTGTAACCGCAATGCTCCAAAATAGCATTGCGGTTTTTGTATTTAAGATTATTTAACATAGATTAACATAGATTAACGTATCAAACCGGAAAAATAGCACTATCTTTGAAATAAAAAAAATGAACGAATTACAAAAGAAATAATGAAATATAGTTCTTAAATACAAATAGTTAAAACATGCTGAATAAAATGGAGAATTACTGTAAAAATATGGAAGTTGTAAAAAAAACAAATGACTACAATAGAAATACAGTGTTTTGTGTAAACAGAAAAGTCAACTGAAAATGAAAAAGAGGAGGAAAAAGAAAGTAAGCCGAGACGGGAAAGTAATAATCGGAATTGTATTGCTGTCAATTTCAATAGTACTTGTGCAAGTTTTGATTGGTATAATAGTAACATTACTTTACTATTATTGATATTATTGATTGATATAATACCGTCAAAGGCATGACAAGTCCTGCCTTCAATTGCTAACCACAGGCAGTATTTCACTTATATGCGGTTATGAAAAATATTGCTTTTCAGGCAATGATAATACAACAATCGAAATTACGATGAGTAAACAATCTTCAATCTTTAATTGGGGTCTATTTCAAATTGTCGTATCGTCATTGCGAGGCACGAAGCAAGCAGAAGTCGTTGATAATAACATGGATTGCTTCGTCGCTACGCTCCTCGCAATGACGAAAAGACGGGTTTGCGACAATTTGAAATGCACCCTTTAATTGATAAAGTTTGCTCGTTTACAACATTTATTCTACCTTTGTCCAACTTTTTTGAATAAAAAATAATTGTAAATGTTTGTTTTTGCGACAACTAAAATAAAATTATGCACATGAAAATATCTTATAATTGGTTAAAAGACTATATTTATTTTGAAGAAACGCCCGAAAAAATTGCAGAAATTTTAACCTCAATTGGCTTGGAAGTTGAATCTATCGAACATATTGAGAGCGTAAAAGGCGGATTAAACGGAGTTTATGTCGGGCATGTTCTGTCGTGCGAAAAACATCCTGACGCCGACAGGTTGCACGTGACGAGAGTAGATACCGGCGAGGCGCAGCCCTTGCAGATTGTCTGCGGAGCGCCGAATGTAGCGCAAGGACAGAAAGTTGCCGTCGCTACAGTTGGCGCCACACTGTACTTTGCTTCGGGAGAAGAGGTCAAAATCAAGAAATCGAAAATTCGCGGGGTCGAATCTTTTGGAATGATATGCGCCGAAGACGAACTCGGACTTGGCGATTCGCACGAGGGTATCATGGTTTTGGATGCGGACGCCGTTCCCGGAACGCCTCTCAAAGATTTGTTACAACTCGAAAATGACGCCGTTTTCGAAATAGGTCTTACTCCAAACAGAGTCGACGCCGCTTCGCATTTCGGCGTAGCGCGGGATTTGGCGGCTTATTTCAGGAAAAACGCTTCGCTGCCGGACGTCTCGAACTTCATTATCGACAATTATTCCAATCCGTACGAGGTCGAAATCGAAGATAACGACGGTTGCCTGCGATATTCGGGAATAACCGTTTCGAATCTCAAAATAAAACCTTCGCCCGAATGGTTGCAGAAACGTTTGAAAGCCGTTGATATTAAACCCAAAAACAATGCAGTCGACATAACCAATTACATACTTCACGAGTTGGGACAACCCCTGCACGCTTTCGATGCGGACAAAATCGAAGGCGGTAAAGTCGTTATCCGTACTTGCGAAGAAGACGCCGAATTTGTAACCCTCGATTCGGAAATGCGCAAACTGACATCAACCGACTTGATGATATGCGACCAAAACAAACCTTTGTGTATAGCGGGAGTTTTCGGAGGAACAGACTCCGGTGTTACAGACAATACCGTCAATGTTTTCATCGAATCGGCTTATTTTAACCCCGTCAGGATTCGCAAAACGTCGCGTTATCATGGATTGATTACAGATTCGTCGTTCAGATTCGAACGGGGAACCGACCCGAATATGACCGTGTATGCCCTGAAACGCGCGGCATTGTTAATGAAAGAACTGGGCGAAGGCGAAATTTCGTCGGACATTGTCGATGTTTATGAACAGGTCGTCGAGCCGGCGCAAATCGTGATGAGTTACAGCAATATCGAACGTGTTGTAGGGAAAAATATTCCCGCCGACGAAATAAAAAACATTGTGCAGGCTCTGGAAATGAAAATTATCGACGAAAAAGACGATTCGTTCACCGTTGCGGTTCCTTTGTACAGGGTCGATGTGAAAAGAGAATTTGATGTGATAGAGGATATTCTGCGTATCTACGGTTACAACAACGTCGAAATTCCTTCGCAGGTGCATTCTACTCTCAGCTATGTGCCTAAACCCGACAAAGACAAGTTGCTCAATGCTGTTTCCGACTTTTTTACCGCCAACGGATTTCGGGAAATAATGTCGAACTCGTTGACAAAATCAGCATATTACGACAATCTCGAAACATATAAAGCCGAAAATTCGGTGAAAATACTTAACCCGTTAAGCAACGAGCTGAATGTCATGCGCCAAACCTTGCTGTTCGGCGGTCTGGAGGCTATCGCACGAAATATAAACCGCAAAAATCCCGACCTTAAATTTTACGAAGCGGGAAACTGTTATTCGTACAAAGAAACGCAATCGCCTAACCCGTTGAATGCGTACAGAGAAGATTCGAGAATAGCCCTGTTCCTGACCGGTAACAACCACTCTTTGTCGTGGAATCAAAAAGCGGAAACTTCGGATTTCTTTACCCTCAAATCTTTGCTGGAAAGATTGTTGAAACGTTTCGGCGTAAACATGTCGAACCTCGAAACAGGCGACGCTCCAAAGGATATATTTGCCGACGGTTTATCGCTCAACCTCCCCAAAGGCAAACATGTTCTTACTTTTGGTGTTGTGGCGAAAAATGTCCTCAAAATGCTGGATATCGAACAGGATGTGTTTTTTGCGGAAATAAGTTTTCAGACAATAACAGGCTTTGCTAAACAGAATAAAACCGTGTATAAGGAACTCGCGCGTTTTCCTGAAGTCCGCAGAGATTTGGCTCTTGTGATAGACAAAAATGTGAGTTTCTCGGCTTTGAGAGATATCGCTTTCCGGACGGAACGAAAACTGCTGAAAAATGTCGGTCTCTTTGATATTTACGATGGCGATAAACTTCCCGCAGGAAAAAAACAGTACGCTATCAGTTTTATCATTCAAGACGAAGAAAAAACTCTGACGGATAAAGATATCGAACAAATAATGCAAAAACTCCTTAACGCTTTCGCTAAAGAAACAGGAGCCGTTTTGAGATAAAAACTAAAAATTAAAAACTAAAAGTTTTGCTGACGCAATTGAAAATGGAGACGCTTTTCAAAAATATGCAATCGGGCGTACGCAACAGGGCGTATGCAATAGGGCGTATGCAATACGCCCCTACCGGTGCACACCGGTGTATTTGTCTTTGTAGGGGCGTATCGCATACGCCCTTGTCCGTCGGATTTTGCCCATAAGACGCTATCGGATTAGAAAGAGGGGAGCCTCGGCAAACTAATACGCAAAGACGCAATATATTGCGTCTCTACAAATTGACGCCCTCAACGACGACCACAGCATTGTCCGGTGTAGGACGACGCAATATATTGCGTCTCATCGACGACATTTTCGACGCCTTCGGCATCATCTGATACCCTATAATATTTCTGAGACTGCATGCACTACAGGACATTTTTTTTCTTAAAAAATCTTAAATTTCGAACAATTTGTGTTTGTAATTAAAAAATAACTACTTTTGTGCCGTTAAAGTGCATTATGTTTTCTTATGAAACG
>JAIRLF010000144.1 GCA_031259655.1 Prevotellaceae bacterium | reverse complement strand
ACTCCCGATATTATTTTTGCGACAATAATGTTTTGCGCTATGTTTTTCATAAATAATTATGTGTCAGCAATAAAATATTCTGCGGGTCAGGAGTTCTGAACTTGCAACACACGAGGACTTGCGTTTTTTTACCGGAATCGGACCCTCGGCAACTATACTCAAATCCAAATTGTTTATCTCTGCCGAAAACTCATATTTATCGGCGTTTCCTTCGCGAAAGTTCACATCGAAAACACCCGAAAAAACATTTCCGAACTCGGCGGGAAACGCGCCGGAATAGAATGACGAAGTTCCGAGAATATCTTTGTTCAGCAGGCTTATTGACCCGCCATTCGCTCCCGAAAACGCATAATGATTGGGGTTAAATACTTCGAGACCTTCGATTCGCCACAGTACTCCGATTGCGGAATTTCCACGCACGACAAGGTCATTTCTGTCATCGCCGGTATTGTTGATTCCCGGCATCGCCGTCAACATTCTGACAGGGTCGTTTGCATGTCCCGGAATATGCGACAGTTCTGCCGGATTGATTTGCAACCGGCTGACTGTGCTGTAACTGCGCGCATCGGGCGTGATAACTATTTCGTCGAGCAGGGTCAACGATTCTTTCATACTCACAGACAAATCACGCTGCTTACCAGCCGAAATCGAAACGTCGGGTACAATAATCGATTCATATCCCAAAAGTTGAAATCGAACCGAATATGTTCCCGCAGGAATCCGTAAACTCCAAAAACCTATACTGTCGCTCTCGGTGTTGACATTCTGTCCGGATACCGAAACAATTACTCCTTTTAGCGGCTGTTTGGCGTCAATGTCAGTAATATAACCACTGATTGATTGCGCTTCCGCATATAATGCAAACGTCAATGAAAAAAATGTTGTTATAAATTTAAAATATTTCATAAGGTGTGTGACAATGAGTGCCCGAATCTTCGTCTATCGGACGGATAAGGTCTCGCGTTTGACCGTTTACTACTGTCGAAAGAACTTCGCTTGAAAGTTGCAGACTGATGTATTGCGCTATTTCCGGTACGGTTATTCCTTTATCGTACTCTATAATAGTCCCATCGGAAAACGTAAATTTAATCATACTAACAAATTTCGTGTATTCAACGTGCAAAAGTAGTAAAATTATTGATTGGACTGTGAAAAATGAAGAGTTCGGTTTGTGATGCCGTACTCGACGACACCCTCGGCGACCACAGCATTGTCCGATGTAGAGGACGCGAGGAGACGCAAAATATTGCGTCTCCTCGACGATGTTTTCGACGATGTTTTCGACGATGTCCTCGACGACACCATAATCTACGAGGACACAACAATAGCATACACCGGTTTGAAACCTCCATGCGTTCTCACGGCACAACTTAGTTCTTAACTTTTAGTTCTTAATTCTTAAAACTGCCGTTGTGGTATTTCTTTTTGTTTACCCGTCGTTTTCACTAACTTAACATATTGTTTGTAAAGTTTTTCCGCTTTAATCCTTAACTTGTTTTTAGCTAAAGCATCGCTTAAGTTCAAATAGCTGACAGTACGGTCGGGATAATTGGCGAGGATTGTTTCCAGAATAATTATCGCCGGCATAGTTATCGACATTTGTTCCAAATAGTAAGCTATATTGTTGAAGTATATCACATTTGTTTTGAGAATCGAATAATCGCGCAAAATTTCTTCGGCATGGTCGATTGTAAATATCTTCCCGAATGATGCGACATTTGCCGATTTCATATTGCGCACTTGAATCTCAACACTGTCTAAATAATTGTTTTTTCTGTATTTATACCGAAACGGATTGTTGTTCACGAGACTAAACGAATTTGCCGAAAAATCTTCGAGCGAAAAATCTTGCCCTAAATTACCGGTAAACAAATAAACAGACTGTTCCGCTGTAGATTCTTTGTTTTCGGCATACTCCAATAACCATTTATTCAACAGACTGTCGTAACCGAAAATATATTTATAACCGATTGTCTTATTGCCGGAAACACGAGCGATATCAAGTTCAACTTTAAGTGAATCGATGAAATTGAACTGTTGATATTCCGTTTTTCCTGTTGCAAAAAATGCCTCGTTGACGAACACGAGCGAATCGTTATATATTGAGATTAGACCGGTTAAACCGTCTTTCCGGTATTTTGAAAATATCCAATTGCCGGATTTTTTACTTTCGACGATGTTTACAGTTGTGTCGCTACAAAATTCAATCAACCTTGAGTGTTTTTGATTATTTTCCGGAGTTTCGTTTATATCGTCAAAGTTTGTACACGAAACATAACATGCGCTTATTGTGATGATTAACAAATATTTCATCAGTAATCTTTTTCCGTATATATTCAACATTTTAATCATTATCAGTCTATTATCCTGTATTTTCGTTAAGCAAATATATGAAAAAAAATAAGAACCGAATATCGGACAGTTGTCGAGCCAAATCTTTTTTTGAGGAGCTATAATTATTCCACCCCATGACAGACTCCATTCGTTCGCACGGCACAACAGTTTTCGGACAGATACTAAGTTAATTAACGCGCTACGGTATAAACCGTATCAATCTTAAGCAAATCAGGAAAAATCATTCAAAAGCAAACTCCTACACCGATTATGTGCTGAGTTTTTCCGAGATAGTTTTCTGTTTCTTTTTTCAGTGCGAAACGATATTGGAAAGTATATCTCAGCGCTACCATTCCGATTTTACCAAGCAATCCGATTTCGGGCGATATAGCGTGATAAAAACTGAGTGTTGGTTTGTCCGATGTATTTTCGTCTTTATAAATATATTCGCCAACGCCGGTATAGCCGGGTCCAAAAAATATCCAGACGGGGACACGTTCTTTGACGGGTCTTATCGTCCATCCGAAAGCGACGTCTATTTCCGGTCGTTCCGCTTTAGCGTAGTTTGAGCGCAGGCTTTCGAAAAAATCAGGATTAGTTTGAAATGTAAAAAAGCCGCCTGTTTTCCGGTCTCTGTATTTGCCCGTCGAAATACCGATTGGAACAGTATTTGCCCATTCGTATGTGATTACCGTGTTCGATTTCTGTTTGTCCTCGATAGTATTTAGACGCTCCAACGAAGTTTGATAATAGAATGTTATACATCCTCCGGCGATTACCTGTTCGTACAATTTCTTTGCACGTTGGAATTCGTTTTGATTAAAATATTTTTCCGCATCGGCAAAATATTTTATACATACCTGGTCTTTTTGCGAAGCGCATTCGGCGTATCGGATAGCCGCCGCTTCGTCTTCCTGATTGTAGTTAAGGATTTTTCGGTAATTGATTATTGCATTTTCGTAGTCCATTATTTCGAAACTTTTGTCTGCAATTTTTCTCAATATCTGTATCGAATCGATAATTGCGATTTTGTTTGCGGTATTTTCGTCAAGCGGGACGTCGAAACATCTTGTTGCCTGCAGGTATTTTTCTTTCGATTCCGCATACGAACCTTTACGGAACAGTTCCAGCGCCTCTTTGTAAGTCTCCAGATAACAGCGAGGAGCGGTCACAATATATGTTCGTGATTCTTTTGTTTGCAGATTGAAGTCTTCGATTTCGACCGATGAAGCCACCGGCGACATTATTTCCAGAACTCTGTTTGCGTAAATGTAGCCGGTGGGAAAACGCAACAAATATTGAACAGCGGGTCCTATCTCGCGTTTTGAGACGATATCCACTTTGGCGTCCATACTCGATTCGAATGTAAGGCGGAGTAATGAGTCGGCTACGATGATGACACAGGCGTCGGTTTCGCCAACCGTACACAGTCCCTGTATCGAAATGGTATCCCGTTCGACGATTAATTTCTGCGACATTGCCCGAAAATTACAAAGGCATAATAAGATTGTCAGCATGAGGAAAAAATTTTTATTCATAATTTTATATTTTTTATAGATTATCTGTTTAATTTACCGAACGAGCCTATATGAAAGCGTTCTTCGCGCGCAAGTTCTTTACCGTTATATTTGTCCGGTTGCCAGGTACGAACGTGTATAAGCGGATTGTCATCGTCTTTGAAGTCAATCATGAGAAACAGATATCCGACGTCGCTGTAGTTCGACGTATTCCATTTTTGTTTCAGAGTAACGCCGTAGATTTCGTTATATTTTGGATGCGTAATGACTTCGATATCTTCAAATTCGATGTTGATATATTTATTATTTGCGAAAATCCCTTCAAGTTTTGTCACATATTCCTGTTTGGTTTGTGTTTGATACACAATTTTTTCTTTTCCTATGTTTTGTAGAACCTGATCGGAGTTTGGTTTTTCTACAATCACTTTTCCGGTTATAATCAAGGCATTATTGCTAAAGACTTTTTTGATATGATTCAAATCTTTGATATTGTATGCCGTTCGGAACTGTTCGACAAAATCCAGTATTTTCATTCGGCGCGAAAAATCTTCGACCGAAATATTATTCAGCAGAATTTGGTCGATACGTGAATTTTCGATAGCGACGAAAATATCATCTATTTTACCATCTTTGGTGTAGTTAATCACCAGATTATGGTCGCGGTCGTCTTCCGGTGCGGCGAGCATGCTAACCGGAATGTCCCGTACCTGATAGCCGCCTTGCAGACGGTGAAGGCATTTGCGTTCTACTGTCGAAATGGGGCAAATCATTTCGCTTGTCGATTGCCACATCGAAAACAGAGTTTGCGCGGCTTCTTTCGAGATGTCGATTCCCGAAGTGTCGGGGATAGAGCCGTCGATAATGCCGACGCTCATTGCCGTAAGCAACAACGAGGTGTTCATTTCTATTTGCATTTTTGAAATACCTTCGTCAATGCCGGCGGTTATGCGCAACTGTGTAATTCCTTCCTGCGCCTGAATTTTGATTGAGAATACGGCAATCAAAAAAATAATTATTAAAGGTGTTCTAAGTTTCATAATTTCATTTAATTAATATGTTGAAAATAAATTTTTTATATTATGCTGCGGGATGTTTGAATAAAATTCGGCCTGTATAATTCCATGTGGTTTAAACACTGTATTCACATCGGTTTTTGCGTACAGCATGTGTATGTAATTGAATTTTGCACTGTGTATAATCACATAGACTTTCAAAATGTCCTGTTCTGAGGTTTCTACATGACAGTAAATATTCGATTCGGCTTGAAAAAAACAGATAAAATCCGTTAAATTCATTTCAAATTCGGGGGTAAAATTACTGTATTGATGATGTTTGATATGAAGTTGCAAACTTGTGTTCATCTGTGGTAACAGAAATAAATTTTTCAACGAAATATCGGGATAATCGGCATTGTAGACAGGATAAAATTCGCCTTTGCCGTCTCGGAAACAGCAAATATCGGAGTTTAGTTTCGATAAAATGAAAAAATCGCTTTTATATTCAAAAATCCTGTTATTGTACGGGTTTGCCTTCATGTCGTCGGCAACGAATACGGTTGCTTTTTTTTGTTTTTCGCTGCAATAACTTGTAGACAGCAATTCGCTCAGCGCTTCGTCCGATTCTTTTTTATTTGTACCGAATATAAGTTCGCGCGATACGGGAAAAGTCATTGTCAGGGTTTCATCATCTTTAAATTTCCATACAGCGGCATATTTCTTATCGGAATGATGAAGCGTAAAATGAGTAGGTTCCTGCATCTTCTGTAAGACGGACAAAAGCGTGGCGGGCGACAAACCGTCGGAGCCGGTCAATTTTGTTTCTTCGAGAGTGATATCGTGTTCTTTCAGTTTTTTAGCGATTCCGGAACCTGTTTTTTGCTGAATTAATTCCAGCAAAAAACGTTCGATAAAACTGCATACCGAAAAATTTATCATCTCTTTGATTTCTTGACTGAACAGCGACAAACCTAAATGCGATACTTCGTTTTTGTTGTTATACTTAACCACTAATGATTTTCCCTTAATCACCGCCGGACAATCGAAAATGCTGTCTTTTGCAGGCAAACAGGATTTTGGCACATACTCTCCTATTTCCGCCAACTTGAGCGACGAATATGTCTGCGCCGACAGTGGAACGTAAATAAGGATAAATACGTATGCGATAATGTTTTTCATTTAATGTACTTTTCGTATTAAAAACAATTTTTTCACTTTTCCTGCTTTATCGTAAAGACGTCCCTGTATTATTTTGCCATTTTTGATTTCGCCTTCGAAATAGTCGCCTTCACCGGCTTCGTATTGTTCGCCGGACTCGGTAACAATAAGAGTAGGTTTGGAATAGGAAATACGCTCTTGTTTCTTGTCCCGATTTTGCAGTATTGCCTGCTTTTGAGCCTCTACAGCCTGCTTTTGCGCCTCTACAGCCTGCTTTTGAACTTCTACAGCCTGCTTTTGCGCCTCTACTTCCTGCTTTTGAGCTTCTACAGCCTGCTTTTGAGCCTCTACTTCCTGCTTTTGAGCTTCTACAGCCTGCTTTTGAGCCTCTACTTCCTGCTTTTGAGCCTGCTTTTGAGCTTCTACAGCCTGCTTTTGAGCTTCTACAGCCTGCTTTTGCGCCTCTACTTCCTGCTTTTGAGCTTCTACAGCCTGCTTTTGAGCTTCTACATCCTGCTTTTGAGCCTCTACATCCTGCGTTTGAGCCTCTACATCCTGCGTTTGCGCCTTTACTTCTTGCGCTTGCGCCTCTACATCCTGCGTTTGCGCCTTTACTTCCTGCGTTTGCGCCTTTACTTCTTGCGCTTGCGCCTTTACTTCTTGCGCTTGAGCCTCTACTTCCTGCACTTGCGCCTCTATTTCCTGCACTTGCGCTTCTACTATAGCCTGTGCGTTGGAAGTTGTTTTATGGACCTGTTGTCCCGAAGCGCCTTTTGCATTCATTAAATCTTTTAAAGTCATGCTGTTCAAAGAAGCGCCGTTCTTCGTCGAATCGACCACTCCATTTTGTCGTTCGCATTCTTCAATTTTCCTGTTAATTTCTTTTAGCTCATCACGGCATTTCTTTAGACTCGTCATTAAATCGGCGACATTATTGTCCGATTCTTTTCGGATTTTATCGTTTCTGTCTCTGTAATCGCTCCAAGCCTTGTCGATTTGAGTTTGGAATTGTTGTTTACAGTTGTTTTGAGCATTAGCGACAGAACAGAACATGATGCCCATTAAGCAAATAATTATTGTTTTCATTTTACTCGGTTTTATTTATTAGTATATACATCGTTTTCCCAATTTCCGGCGAGAGTTTCTCCATTTGCGTAAACAGCAACGCCCTGTCCATGTTTTTCAATGCGTTTTGTTGTTTTGTTATAATTGCACTGACCTTCGTAGATACTTCCGTCGGCGTATTTGATTGTGCCGTTTTGCGTTTCGCCGTTTTTCCATGAGCCTTCGTACACAGCGCCATTTGACATGCTGTATTTTCCCTTTCCGTTTTTCTTTCCGTTTTTCCATTCGCCTTCGTACTGTTCTCCGTTGGAGTATGCAAAAATTCCTGTTCCGTGAAATTTGCTGTTCAAAAACCCGCCGGTATAAACGCCCATGCCGGGGATGGTATATTTCCCTGTTCCATAATATTTACTGTCTTTCCATTCGCCCAGATATTCGTATCCGGAATTTAGCTTTGCATGTCCGTATCCGTTTGATTTTCCGGATATGTCCGTCCAGCCTTTGTATGTTCCGTTTTCGTTTGTTATTTCCTGATATGAAAAGCCCTGTGTGGCGTATTCGAAATTTTCCCGAATTTCTCGCGTCAAATCGTTAGCCTGTCCCGAAAATGCGATTTTGGACTGTTCGACAACCTTTTCACTTAGTTTTTTATACGTCTGTTTATTGAAGTTTTTTCGGTCTGTCGATGCCATCAGTTGTCTGTATTCTTCGCGTTCTATCAGTTCGTCTTTTTTAAATTCTTTATATCCGAACAGTTCCTGTCCTTCGGCAATAAACATGAGGTCATATTCGGGATAGAGCTTGTAGAGTTTCATCAGTTTATTGGATTGTGAACCGGATTTTTTCCCGTTCGAACGTTCTTCGTAAAAATTCTGTTCCAGAACTAAATCGGCACAGCCGTTAAACAGCCTTTTTATATGCAAGTCTAATGTAACTACCACTGCTTTAGAGGAAGACAGTTCGGAAAAGACAAGCGATAATCCCGTCACAAGGATATCGACAACAAAATTATCTGCCACCGTTCCTACCGTGTGCATAGCGGATTCGGTTAATCCCGTCTTACTTTCCTTCAATGTTTCGTCGCCAAAATACAGTACGGCAATATTGTTATCTCCATGTATTTTCAGGTTTTCGGTCAGAGCTAAAAACGTTTTTCCGCCGGTAAGATTTCGGGATTCGTTTGCGGTCTGTTTCGACATGTTCGACATCGAATAGTGGAAAGGCAATCCTGTGTACATCTTGTGTTTTTTTGCCAGTGTGCAGTGAGGCAGTATCCGCGCATAATATTTCGAGCCCGTATTCGATACTTCCAGAACCAAATACGGCAATTTATCCTTATCTTCCGAATAGTCGGAAACCCATATTCCGCACAAATCTTCCTCAAACGGAATTTTATTTTTCGGCTGCGTTTGCGTCTGCGTCTGGGTTGTGTTATCCATTTCCGCGACAACCTGCTCGTGTATTTCTACGTACGATTCCAGAGTGTTGAGCGCTTCCTGCATTTTGTCGGTATTGCCCGTGTCGCCGTAAATGTTTGCTAACAGAATGTTGGACTGCGCAAACAGTGGATGATTTGGCGGCACAAGGCTGACAATCCGGTTCAGCAAATTTCCCGCTATACCGTAATTTTTCTCCTGTATGGCGGTTTGCGCCTTGTTCCAGAGAGTGTTGATATCGGCTTCTTCCGTCGCCGGAGGAGGATTTTCCGGCGAAACCGCCGGAGTTACTGCCGGAGTTACCGCCGGAGTTACGGGAGTTGCCGTTTCGCGAATAGCTTGCGAGGGATTATTATTTACGTCGGCATTTGGATTTTTTATGCTTTCTTCTAACCGTGCGACGGTGTTTTTCAACGCTTCCGCATTTTTATCGGAGGGGTTCAGTTCCAAATATTTTTTGTACATCGCAATCGCCTCATTGATGGATGAGACATTGTTTTTGTCGCCGGCATAGATATTTGCCAATTTCAGATAAGGAGTCGGCAAATTTTGGTCGATAGACAGGAGGTTTTTGTAAATCTTTACAGCTTCCTCCTTCTGATTGTTTTTCTCTGCTTTCTGCGCCTGATAGTACAGATTCAGTACCTGTTCACGAGTTACAACACCCTCTTGCTGCTGCGCAGATAAGTTCAACGAAATGCAAACTGCGGCGCTTGCTAATAACAATTTGATTTTCATGATGTAAATACATTATTTCCGATTATTTGTTTACAATGTCGGATATTTAATTTTCATCAGTAGCAAGGTCCGTATCTTCATTTTTTTTGTTTCCGCTACGGCGGTTCAGTACAGTGATATATCTGTCGATATTGTTGTTCAAGACTGTCACAAAAGGAGCAAATTCTCCGTCGCCATGAATCAGCATAAGCGCTTCGATACGTTCAACAATGTCCAGATAGCACCGGTCGGTTTTACGTCGAACATCAAGCATGTTGACATCCGTTTTGCCGAGTATTTCGCGGTGACGGTCGAGGATAGCCTTTTCGAAGTTTTGATTGCTGTTATCCAGTTCGTCAATCCAGCCGTTCAACTCCAAAGTTTGTACGGCGTCGGCGTAGGGTCCTCTGAGGTCTTGCAACAAACTGTATATTGCTGCAGTTTCTTCGTTGTACGACCGTAATGCGATATCGCCGTAATGGTCTAACACTTCGGCGATTTTTTCGGCTGCAGCGCATTTGCCGGCATCGTAATGGTAAAGTCCGGACCTCACAGCAGCGGTCATTCCGCGTAAACGGCTGTCACGTTCTTCGTCCAGTTGCACGATTACGCTCGAAAGTCCGCTTTTAATGATTTTGTCCAACGCCGAGTTCGACATAGCGTAAAGAGTTAGAAACACAGTGAACAACTCTTCGATGTCTTGAGTTTGAGGAAAAAACTCTTCCACAAAAGCTTTAAATTCCTTGAAGAAGTTAAACCATTCTTCATTCCGTAATTTGTTTAATCTTATTCTCCTAATTTTCATGATATGTTATTTTTAAACAATTATTAATTATGATTTTAATTTTCGACTTTGCGGCAATATGCCGAAACCTTTCCTGAAAAATTTTGAGGCTTTCGGCAATATGCCGAAACTTTCTCAGAAAAATTTTGAGGCTTTCGGCAATATGCCGAAACCTTCTCAGAAAAATTTTAAAGCTTTCGGCAATATGCCGAAACCTTCCCTGAGAAATTTTAAAGCTTTCGGCATATTGCCGAAGGCTTTGAGCGATGTTGAAACTGTTATGAACTATAAAACAATACATATTAAAGTAATAATTTTAATTAATCAATACAACAGGTATTCACCCCGCAAAAACCGTGCCAAAATTTTAGCCGGTTTATTTGTCAAAGACTTATGTGATACAATCCGTTTCATATAATCTTGTCCTTACTTTTAGAGTCTGTTATTGTGACCTCGTTAAACAAATTTATTACAACATTTTTTTCGAATTTTTCGAATACAAAATTAATGTTTTTTTTTTACATAGTATATTTTTCGGATCAGAATTTACAGAATTTACAGAATTTTAGAATTGAACAGAATTCTTTAAATTCAGATTTCCTGACCTCAAGGAAATAAGAGTGTCACCCAAAACGGAAAAAAAACCATATTTGATACAAATATCAACATTAAAGCAAAGAAAAGATCTGGGTCTCGTTAATATGTTGACTGTCCGGAAGCCCGTCAGGGCTTCAATATGAATAACCCCGAGCAAGCCGCAGGCGCAGCTCGGGGTATGGTCGCCTCCTCATCTGAACTACGTAGTAGTTCAAC
>JAIRLF010000122.1 GCA_031259655.1 Prevotellaceae bacterium | reverse complement strand
CGTGTAATCGGGATTGTCTTGTTTGAGATATTGTTGCGCTCGAACGAGTTTTTCAGCCGCTTCAGGTTGTAAGTATGCTTCGCGCAGAGACTTGTACATTTGTTCGCCGACGAAATTATTATCGGTTGCATACAATAAATGCACAATGATAGAACTGTCCAAATCCCGAATATCGACCAAACCGGCGTTTTTCAGTTGCAGAGCTTCTGCCGAAACAGTTTTATTGCTTTGCGCAAAACAAGTTTCTGCACATAAAATCAAAATTACTAAGACCTTACTTAGGATATACAAGCATGTATTTGTGTACTTCTTCATCGATATTGGAATGCTTTAGCATGTCGGAGGCTTCGAAAATATCCATAAGCCGTCCGTCGTTATATTTAATACGAATTGATTGTTTGTTAGGAGAGTATGCCGTATTGCTCACTGTTCCGGAAATCACAAAATAGTCGATATCTTTGTCGCTCAATCCGAATCGCTGTTTGGTAGCGCGTCGTTTATCTTCGATTTTGTCTTCGGGAAAAGGCGTCGCACTTAACTCTGTCCGCGGCAGAATGCGATACATCAGCATTTTACATAATTCGGAGAGAATTTTGTCGGTATGAGACATCCAGACCATGGCAGCGCTTTCGACGTCGCCGTCGCATAACGAAGCAAAATGGTTGAGAACATCCGCATTTCCCGGAACAAAAACTTTGTCGTCCACCGAATTATAGAGAAAAAATGAGAGCGCGGGCGAAGCAAATAATTTTTCACCATTACGCGCGAGATATTTTGCCCGTCGAAAGATTTGCATCAATACAATTTCGGCAGACAAAACAGTCTTGTGCAGATAAACCTGCCAATACATCAATCGTCGGGAAATCAGAAACTTTTCGATAGAATAAATACCTTTTGCCTCTATTACAAGCTCGTCGTCATGCACATCCAACATGCTAATAATGCGTTCGATGCCAATCATCCCTTCGACAACTCCCGAAAAAAAACTGTCGCGTCTCAAATAGTCCAACCTGTCAACATCCAACTGTCCGCTTACTAACTCGTTGAAAAAACGTTTTTTGTATCTTTTCGAGAAAATTTCTATTGCCAAATCAAGTTTTCCGTTGAATTCTTTGCTGAGTTGTTCAAGAAAAATCATTGAGATTGTTTCGTGCGATATACCTTCGACGATGCTTGATTCGAGGGTATGACTGAAAGGTCCGTGACCGATGTCGTGCAGAAGTATGGTTGCCAAAGCCATTTCCATTTCCTGATGTGTGATTTCGTGACCTTTGTCTTTCAACGTATTGAGAGCGCGTCCCATAAGGTGCATTGCTCCGAGCGCATGTTGAAACCTGTTGTGACAAGCTCCGGGATAGACAAGATATGTCAATCCGAGTTGTTTTATGCTGCGTAAACGTTGGAAATAAGGATGTTCAAGAATTGAATAAATCAAAGGCGACGAAACCGTTATAAATCCATGCACAGGGTCGTTGATAATTTTCACCTTATATTTCTTATTCATGTTGCAATTTTTATTTCGTAATTTTTAATTTATCGTACACAGGTATAGTTATCACGAAGTTATACACTGCTGCAATCGCGCATAACGAGGCGCTTACAACATAAACCATAGCCATGTTAGCTTGTGCCGAGACATAACCGCCGATAAGCATACCCGCTCCGATTCCGATATCGAAAGAGGTGAGATATGTAGAGTTAGCCGTTCCGCGCTGATTGTTTGTTCCCATATTTACAAACATCGTCTGGAATGCAGGAGCGATGCTTCCAAAACCTAATCCTATCATAAAAGATGCTATGGAATAGACATATACATTATGAACCAAAGCAAATATCGCAAACGAAACAGCAAGTATAACAGTCGCTATCACCGAGACAGGGTGAACATTTCCCTTGTCGACTAATTTTCCCGAAAAAATACGCGACAAACCAAGTCCCAAAGCCATAAACAGAAACATCACGCCGGGATTGTTTATCCCGATTTCTTCGCCATATAAAACTCCGTAGGATATCAAAGTGCCGTATGCGATTGCGCAAAATATGAGATTCACGCTGACAGGCAATGCTTTCACAAGAATAAATCTGTCGAGCGACAGTTTAGGCGCGGTCTCCCTGTTCGGTTTGCGCGGTTTGATTTTCATCGACCAAACTATTAATGAGGCGACTGCGCTCACAAATACACAAAAAACAACTAAGGATATATATCCTAAGCTATTGTATATCAACAAACCTGCCCAAGGCGCGATAGCCATGGAGAGGTTCATACTCAATCCATAAAATCCTATCCCTTCGGCTCTTCGCGACGAAGGGATAATATCTATTGCGATGGTATTGCCCGAAACGGTCGTAACGCCCCAGGCGGCGCCGTGAAAAAAACGCAATATCATGAACATTGTGATGGTCGTCGCCGGAATATATCCGCCAAACAATATCGAAAAAAACACTAACGAAAACATAAACAAATATTTCCGTGACAGAGTATCGACCAAATATCCAGAAAGCGACCTTGCAAACAACATCGCCAAAGTGTAGGACGATAAAACGATTCCTACTTCGGAATGTTTTATATTTAAGTCTTTTACTAAATATATCGGCAAAGTGGACATGAGCAGGTAAAAGGCAAACGACATGAGAAAATTTGCCAAACACGACTTTATAAAATCTTCCGTCCAAAGAGAATTTTTATTCGTCATCCGATTTTTTTTAATTTTAACCCTCTTTAGCCGAAGCGAAATATAGAGCTGAAAGCAAAGTGAATACGTATGCCTGTATGAATGATACCAACACGTCCAATATCATCATAAATATCGAGAATACAATGGCAATCACCGAAATAAAGCTGTCAATCAGCGCCCCGAGCGAACTGAACACAAAAATCAACCCTAAAAGCACTGTGACAACCATGTGTCCCGAAAGAATATTTGCAAACAGACGAATAACCAATGCTAACGGTCCCGTAAAAATCGAAATTATTTCCACCATCGGCATCAAAGGCATGGGCGCTTTCAACAGTAAAGGAACTCCGGGAGTCCACAATTTGTGATGCCAGTATGCTTTTGTTGTGCTTATCATTGTTACTGTGAACGTACACAAAGCCAAAGCTGCTGTGACATTGATATTTCCCGTGACGTTTGCCCCGAAAGGAAAAATCGGAATCAATCCCGTAAAATTGAGTGTCAAGATAAGGAAAAACATTGTCAGCAAGAAACTTGTGTATTTTTCATATCCCTTGCCTATTGCCGCTTTTGCGATATCTTCGGTTACAAACAGTATCACAGGCTCTAATAACGCCTGAAATCCTTTTGGTTTCCGTAACGGGTCGCTTGTGTATCTTTTTCGTATGGATATGAATAGGATAGACAACAACGTAACTGTCAGTAAAATAGTAAACACATTTTTGGTAATAGACAAATCAACAGGACGATATTCCGAACCGTCGGAAAGCGTTTCGACTATTTGACCCGAATATTTTCCTTCGCTTGCTATATGAAATCCATTGTAACTCTCGTGTTTATGATGAAATTTCGACGACATGAAAAAGAACCATCGACCGTTTTTGTTACGCACGATAACAGGCAAAGGTACAGATATTTGATCTTTGCCTATATCGGTTATATGAAATTCGTAATCGTTGGCTATGTGACCGAATATGAAATCTTTTATACGAAAAGAGCCATTGTCTTGTCCCTGAGCTGATTCGCTATTCTCTGCTTTGAGAGCCACAGAACAAATCATTAATAATAATATGGTTGCAATTTTTTTCATCTATATTTTTACTTTCCCGACACTAATTTTATTATTTTGTTGAAACATCGTATTTCAAATATCATTAAAAAAACGTAAAACACAAAGAATGTGATTATAAAATACAAAGCGTTCGTTCTGTCGTTCAGTACCACGAACAAAATTAACGCTAACGACAGCGCCATTTTTATAACAACATTAAAGTAAAACAGTAATATTCTGTTATTTTCGGATACGTCAGGGATTTTTTTCAATATGAAAAAGAAAATTATGCCTAAAACAATCATGCCGGCAGGTATCACCGGATATGAATCGAAACGGTATTTTGTGAAAATCTCAAATATAATCCATCCGCTAACTGATGGTAACAACATCCACAATATCAGTTCAAAAAGATATGTCCTAAACTTTAACATCATCAAAATATCAGCCTGCAAAGGTAATATTTATTCCGGATTATTTTAATCTTATTGTGACGGGTTTTTGAATTTGTTTTGAGTTTATGGTGTATAATCCTTTTGTTAATGGCGAAAAAACTATTTGTTCATGGCGTGATAAACCGTTTATTTTCACATTTTTTGAGTCAAACAGTTCAACATTGTCGGTAGTGAAAACCGTTAAAACGAAACCATCCACATTTTTCTCGATATATATATCAAATGGTAAGGTTTTGTTATAATACGAAATGTGTTTATTTTGTTGTTTTACACCCGATTTGTTTACTGACAAATATTCGTGTTCGGATTCGTGTATCGCATGAATATCTGTATACAGGCTTTCTTGCGGATAATAAAGGAATTGCGTTGTGCCGGAGAAAGATATTATTGCACTAAATTCTTTATTTGTAGTGTTATCCATAAAAGACAATAATGCGATAATGGAATGGTTGAGATATTTTGCTCTTGATATTTCCACTTCTCGAAATTCCTGTTGTACGGAGGTCAATGTCTCATAACTTGAAAAAGCTTGTTTTACTTCATAATAGCCAACATATTCATCAAGAATTTCGGTCAATACGGGTTGTTCGTTCCATGTTTCGACCAGAAAGGGAAAACCTGTGATTGAGGAATCGTTGCATATTTCGTCCTGTTTGGCTGCCATTTCTATGAAAGGGCTGACTATAAGCGTTCTTACATATTCTTCTTCGTCGATTTCGTCGATATCGCCGGTTATTAATACTAAGAACGGGTGGTTTGTTTTTTGTGTATTGCCGAGGAAATCAAGATATTCGTTTTTTACCAACCAAATTTGGTTTGGTTGAATTTTCGGTCTTAGTTTCACGTGTCTGCTTTGAGCAATATTTTGGTTATTAAATAACTGATTGATATTTTTGATGTCTTTGTCAAGAGCGTTGATTTTTTTTATTTTCTCTTGCGTGGTGTTATCATCTTGCAAAAATTGTATTATTGTATTCATAAAAACTTCCTTTTTCCTTTTTCCTTTTATTATATATATACCGTTATTTTGCCAATTCGTCCAATGTTTCCGACAATTTTTGTATAAATTTTATTCCATCTTCCTCGTTGACAGGGATATAATTTTGCAATATTTTTTTCTTGAAAGTTTCTATTTTGTGGTGTATTGTACTTTTGGGGAGATTATATTTGTTTGCGAGTTCGGATAATGATATTTCTCCATGGGATTGGAAAAGGTATTCCGATATGATTTTTGCGTCTTCGTTTGATATTCCGGCAAGCAGATTGTTAATTATAACGCTGTATTTGTGGCTGTTGACTTCTGTATTTTCTTCTTTATCGTCTTCTTCTGTTTGTATGTCGAAGTTAGGAAGCGATGTTTGGTCGAACAGTTCAAAGACTGTTTCAATTAGCTTTTGGACGGCGACAGGCGATTCCGCAATGTTGAAGATGTCTTGTATTGCTGTTAGAATCAATGGTTTGTACTGCTTTGTGGATTCGGGAATATTGTAATGTGGCAGATTTTTTAACAGGTTATCTGTTTCTCCGACATCTTTAATATTCTCTTTGTCAAAAGGTTTATCGTATATATATGCTGTTTCATCAATTGATTTTGAGAAATATTTCTCAGTGACGATGGTCGACACCAATTTTTTGCATTTTTCGAAACTCAATCCGGTTTTTTGCTGTTCTTCGCTGATTCGCACTGAGACAAAGGACATTAATATTTGCGAAAAGTAATACGAAAGATAGTTTTCCGGAATTTTATTCAGGTAAACAAATTTTCCTTTTTCGAGCGCCCACGAAAAGAATTGATGCGTCAGTTCTTTTATGTCTTCAGCCGACCAGTATGTTGATTTATCGGCTTGAACAATAATACATTTCGCCCAGTTATATTTTTTCGTAAAAAGCGAGATACTGTTAAGTATGTTATTATAACCTTCTTTCGAAAGGTTTCCCGAAATCAATTCTTGTATATAATCAACTCTAAACATCTATTCCCCAATAAAATTTGATTTGCATTTTCAATCCTTTGATTTGCGTTTCATTTAACATTTCAACGCCGTCCCAACCTCTTTTCATTTTGAACAGTTCTTTATTGCTAATGGTCATCCAGAGGTTTATCAGAAAGTGAGTTATCTGATAATCGGGATTGTATGTGTTGAACCGGACTTTGAATACGCCGGTTCCTTTCAAGTATTCTTTCGTTGTTCCCGGTATGATTTTACAACTTATTTTGTCTTCATTTATTTTTCCAACTACGGCAGGGTGATAATCGTTCGAATACTTGTTGGATGCGAACAGATTATTCCATATACCATTATGCACAGCCCAAACGGAACCGATTTCAGGCGTGTAAATGTTTAACAATATCTGCTTCCAATCTTTCATAAAGACCCAATTTTTCGAGCCGCAAAGATACAACTTTTTTTTGAATTCCAAATATTTTGTACATTTGTACCTGATAATTTTATATTACATAAAACGATAACGATATGTGTAAAAGGTTAAATCGGGTGATTATTATAGTAACAATTATGTTATTTGGCGCATGTAACGACGGTGCGCCAAACGAAAATGTAACCGTAAAAGAGATTTACGAGTGGCGTATTTATACGCTTAACAACAATGGAGCGGAGCCGCTCGACAATTTTTTTAGCGAAACTTTGATACCGGCTTACAATCGGCAAGGCGTTACTGTCGGTGCATTCAAATTGCATAAAGAAACAGACTCTGTTCGTTATTTATTGCTTGTATATAAGGATATTGCAAGCTATCTTAACGTTAAACAGGAGATTTGGAACGACGAAGTTTTCAAAAAGGCGGCGCAATCGTTTTACGACCAAACAGCGCCAAATCCCGTATATTCGGAGTTTGAAAGTTTATTATGCGAGGCTTTCGACAAAATTCCAAAAATGCGAACGCCGGACAAAGACCGTACTTTATTCGAATTGCGTCACTACAAAAGTCCCAATGAAGAAGCCAATCAGCGAAAAATCAAGATGTTCAATGCTGATGAAATTGCTGTTTTCGATAAAGTAGGAATCAATTCGGTCTGTTACGGCGAGGTATTGGCGGGCATTCGTATGCCGTCAATAATATATCTCACATGGTATAAGGACGAACCGACGCGAAATGCCGTTTGGAGCGAATTTGTTAAACATCCTGACTGGTTGCGTATCAGAGATATGAAAGAATATGCCTACACGGCAACCAACAATAAAAACCGTTTATTGTCGCCTCTGCCTTACTCGCAATTTTAGCGGTTGATTATTAATTGTTAATCATTGATTATTAATTGTTAAATGCAGTATAAACTTTCCGAAATTTCCGGCATTCTCGGATGTGCATATTTTGGGAATGATGTGGTTATAAATCACATTTTCGTTGATAGCCGTAACCGGATTGATAAATCCGAGACAGCGCTTTTTGTTGCTATAAAAGGCGAACGGCACGACGGACACAATTATATCGAAGAACTTTATGCGAAAGGCATTCGCAATTTCATTGTGAATAAGGATTATCGAGTAGAAAATATTGTCGAAGGAAATATTATTGCGGTAGAAAATACACTGAGAGCAATTCAGGATATAGCTGCAAATTATAGAGATACCTTTTCGTTTCCTGTGTTGGGTATAACCGGAAGCAACGGGAAAACCTGCGTAAAAGAATGGATATACCAAATTTTTCGGGACATAAAAACAGTCAGCCGCAGTCCCAAAAGCTATAATTCGCAGATAGGCGCGCCTTTATCTATATTGATGACAGACAGCGCTTCAGAGCTTGGAATATTCGAAGCCGGCATTTCGTTACCCGGAGAAATGAAACGGTTAGAAAAAATATTACATCCTGATATTGGGATATTCACCAACATTGGCGACGCCCATCAGGAAAATTTTACGGATATCGAACAGAAAATCGGAGAAAAACTTCAATTGTTCGAACGCTCTAAATTGCTGATATATTGTTCGGACTATTGCGATATACATCAGGCTGTTTCAAAATCGAAACACACGTATTCCACTTTTACTTGGGGATATGGCGACGAATCTAATTTGACAGTTTTGAGTAAAACAAATGTCCGGAATAAGACACTTGTCAAGATAAGATTAAACAACAGTGTATTAAGAGATAATATCGAAAATGAAGCAGAGTTTGAAATCCCGTTTTCCGATTCGGCATCTATAGAAAATGCTATGCACTGTATTGCTTTTGCTTTGTCGGAAGGGCTTGACATCAATTTGTTAAAGCTAAATATAGCGAATATTACTCCGGTCGCCATGCGTTTGGAATTGAAAGAAGGCATCAACAAATGCACGATAATCAACGATTCGTACAATTCGGACCTCAATTCGCTTACAATTGCGCTGAATTTTTTGGACGGATTGACGCAGCACAAGAAAAAAACTTTGATTTTGTCCGACATTATGCAAAGCGAATCCGACCGGAAAAAACTTTATTTGCAAGTCTCTAAATTGTTGCAATCGAGAGGAATCACTCGTTTTATCGGAATCGGGGAAGCTTTGGAACGAAATTCCGAATATTTTATCGCAAACTCGAATATTCCGGACTGCAAGTTTTATCGCGATACAGATAAATTTCTGTTACACTGCAATAAAGCTAATTTCAACAACGAAGCTGTTCTTTTGAAAGGCGGGCGGCAATTTCGTTTTGAAAGAATATCGCGTTTGCTGGAAATTCAAGTGCATCAAACTGTTCTGGAAATCAACATGAATGCAATTGTAAATAATCTGAACTATTTTAGGTCGAAACTGAACGATGGAGTTAAGTTGATGGCTATGGTAAAAGCCTCCTCATACGGACACGGTTCTGCGGAAATAGCGGCATTACTGCAGTATCACAGAGTTGATTACCTGGCGGTGGCATACGCTGACGAAGGCGTAAATCTCAGGGAAGCAGGAATTACTATGCCTGTCGTCGTATTGAACACCGAACCCGACAATTTCGATATCATGATTGAGTATCTGCTCGAACCGGAAATTTATAGCCTCAACTCCTTGATTACGTTCTTGAAAACCGCATCCGGAATGGGGGTAAACAATTATCCGCTACACATAAAAGTCGATACGGGGATGCATCGGCTCGGTTTTATCGAAAATGACTTGCCCGAACTCTGCAATATCCTTAAAAACAGACAGGAAGTTAAAATAGCATCTGTTTTTTCGCATCTCGCTGCCTCAGACGAACTCAGGCATGACGAATTTACCGTCTCGCAAATCGAAAAATTCAAAAGATTCTGTAAATCACTGGAAAAGGAAACGGGATATTCTTTTATCAAACACATTTTAAATTCAGCGGGAATCGAACGTTTTCCCGAGGCTCAATTCGATATGGCGCGATTGGGAATTGGTCTTTACGGTGTTGCAACAGAGGAAAATAGCAAATATCTTGCAAACGTCGGAACTCTTAGCAGCGCTATCGTACAGATAAAGCAGATTGACGAAGGCGAAACCATTGGTTACGGCAGGCATGGAGTGGCGATAACTCCGAAAACAATAGCCACTGTGCCAATAGGATATGCCGATGGATTGAACCGTAAACTCGGCAACGGCAAAGGGTATTTCGTAGTGAACGGGAAATCTGCCCCGATTATAGGCAATATCTGCATGGATGCCTGTATGATAGACATAACGGGTATAGACGCAAAAGAAGGCGACAGGGTGATTATCATGGGCGGCGCTATTTCTGTCTCCGAAATTGCAAATGCAATAGGAACAATTCCTTATGAGGTCTTAACAAGCATTTCGCAACGTGTGAAACGCGTTTATATTTCCGATTGATAAAAGGTAGAGATGTCAGACTTTTCAGAATTATATAAATCATTTGAATTTGAGGCGGAAGGCATAGACTATCGATTGAAAAATGTCGTCGCAACGATTGAAACGGGAGAATATCTCCGCCAATACCGTGACGCAGGCAGATTCATCGAGTTTTGTAAACAGTGCAACCGTTACAATGCCTGCTGGGCTTGCCCTCCTTTCGATTTCGATACAACCGAACATTTGCTTAAATACAAAAGAGCTTATATTATTGGAACTAAAATCACATTAGATGAGGCGCTTAGAAACGAAATCGCAGATTGGGAACGCTGTACGGGCGCAACTTATCGAATTGTCGAAGAAGTGCGTCGCGATTTGGATAACAGGTTATTAGACTTGGAAAAATTCTATTTTGACAGTCGCGCTTTCTTTGCCGGAGCTTGTCATATCTGTCCGCAAGGAACATGTATGCGCATCAAGGGGCAACCTTGTTTATATCCTCACAAAATCCGTCCATCGCTCGAATCGTTTGGTTTCGACATTAGTAAAACCTCGTCGCAACTGTTGAATATCGAACTGAAATGGAGCAAAGAAGGAAAGTTGCCCGAATATTTTGTGTTGGTAAGCGGACTGTTTACTAAGTCGTAAATCGTAGCTCAAATCTGTGGCAACGACTGTCATAGCTAACTTCGAGCAAAGGTCGTTACGTATAATTCTCGATTTTCAATTCGGTTAAGTGTTTCCAGAATCGCACGGGCATAAATTGCCGTTGGAGTTTTGGGTTCAAGCGTTCGCGAATTGTGATAGCTTTCAAATAATCTTTCCACAAGGTTTGGAAATGGAGTTCCGATTCGTCTAATTTTTGAGGGTTAACATCTCCCGAGACGGGCGAGATATCCAAATTGTCGAAAGACACTGTTTCGACGGTATTTAAATCGTAGAACAAGCCATATTTTCGTTTTGTGTCGTAGACAATCCATTGCTGGTCGGCATAGCGGGTTTTGAAAAAACCGGCAGTCAAAGGCAAGACATTATAAACAGGCTCTATCACGGCAAAATAGATATTGTCGGCAGTTTTTTGGAAACGGACAAATTGACGGACATGCTCTTCTTCGCGCATTACTTTTTTGTAGATTTTCGACAGTGCGAGGACGTCGGCGTCGGCAAAATTCATTTCGATACTTTTTGATGCAGTCAACGCTTTTTGGATGTAACGGAAAATGACGATTTCTATCCCGTCCTGTTCGGACAGGAAAACGACGAAAAGCATACGCAAAGCCGAAGGCGAGATTTTTTTTCCAAGCGCATTCAACACCCGTTCCGCTTTGACCTCGTCGGTTATCACTTTGAACGATTCGGTAAATAAAAGCGGCGCACTGTCTGTTCGCACAATTCGTTGTGGAAATTCGCGGCGGTTGAACGCTTCAAAAACACAGGTCAGCAGTCCTTCGAAAGTATTATCGTAAATAAAGTAAAGCATTTATCCTCCAAAATCGATAACAAGTTGTTTGTCGTTAGTTTGTCTTTTCCGTGGATTAACGGGAGCGGTCAAAGCATTGCGAATGTATTCCGGTCCGGTTTCGTGCACGGTGTTTGCAACGAGTTCGTTGCAGGTGATAAAGAATCGGGCGCGTTTCATCACTACGCCAATTTTCTGCAAATGTCCGGAATTGAGTTGCCCGTAACGGCGCGAACTCACAATCAGTTTGGCTGATTTCACTCCAATACCCGGAACGCGCAATATCATTTCGTAATCGGCGGTATTGATGTTTACCGGAAAAACTTCCGGATGCCGCAAAGCCCACGACAGTTTCGGGTCTATGTCTAATTCGAGATTGGGATGTGCGTCATTCACAATCTCTTCGACATCGAAATGGTAGAACCGCATCAGCCAGTCAGCCTGATACAGCCTGTTTTCGCGCACGAGAGGAGGAGTATTGATAGCAGGCAACCGTGCGTCCTGAGTGTTTATGGGGATATATCCCGAATAGTAAACCCGTTTCATCGCCGGACGCCGGTACAGCGAATCGGACAAGTTCAGTATTTTCATATCGTTATCCGGCGAGCCGCCGATAATCATCTGCGTGCTTTGACCGGCAGGAGCGAAACGCGGAGCATGACGGTATTTCTTCCGTTCTTCCTTACCCTGTAAAAAGCCCTGCTGAATGTAATGCATTGGAGTATACACGCTTTGATAGTTCTTGTCGGGCGCGACTAATGTAAGGCTTTCTTCCGAAGGCATCTCGATATTGCAACTCAACCGGTCGGCATACAAACCCGCTTCGGCTATCAACCCGGAACTTGTGCCCGGGATACTTTTCAAGTGTATATATCCGTTATAGTTGTGAACCGTACGCAAATCTTTAGCTACACGCACCATTCGTTCCATTGTGTAATCGGCGTTACGAACAATTCCCGAACTCAAAAACAAACCTTCGATATAGTTTCTGCGGTAAAATTCAATAGTCAGTTCAACTAATTCCGACACGCTGAATGTCGTACGTGCAATATCGTTACTCCTGCGATTGGCACAGTATGCGCAATCGTAAATACAACAATTTGTCAACATGATTTTTAATAGAGAGACGCAACGACCGTCTTCCGTAAAACTGTGACAAATACCCCAACCCGATGCCGAACCAATGCCTTTCCCCGGATTATTTCGCGTCGTACCGCTTGAGGCACAGGAAACATCGTATTTCGCAGCCTCGGCTAATATCTTCAGTTTGTCGAAAATTTTTG